>NZ_JAUETR010000004.1 GCF_032484785.1 Bradyrhizobium sp. SZCCHNS1050
AGGCGGCAGGTACCACAGGTGCAGCCGAGAACGCCCGGCCTTCCCTGCGCGATGGTCTTCACGCTTATACGCAGTCTGCCTGGTGCGCCGGGCTTGTTGGCCACCTCCGCGCGAGGCGAAGCCTCGTCGCGATCGCGACAACGCGCAGAGCGCGTTGCGCGGGTAACACCAGCGTCGGGGTGTCAGCACGCTGCGACTTCACGTCCGCGCCGAGCCGTTCGTCCGCGCACCCGAGAGGATACGCTGCGGCTCCATCGCGGCCATCGCTCCCCGCCTCGCGTGTCGTGACGATCGCGCGCAACGCCCCTTCCGAGTGAGGCGGGATGGCGGCATCCAAAGCACAATTTCCGGAAAAGCGAAAGCGTTATTTCTGGAATGACGAACTTTTCTCGCCGTGACCGCGATGACCCGTCTGCCTGCTCTGCTTAAAATTCACCAAGGGGATCCCGAAGCAGGCGCCGCGGCACGGCGGTGGTTGAAGCGACCATCGGGCACCGCGGCTAACGCGAATCTTCCCGGCCCTTGCTTTCCCGTACCATTCCGGCCCCGGACTCGCCGAGCGGGCGGAGAGTCACCATCGCGACCTCGCCGATTCGTCATATTACGATAAAATTCAATATCTTAACCAGTTATCCCCAAGCCGCTGTACAACCTATTGGATTCCTAATAGAGTCTAAAAAGTTACTTTTCTGTACACCGGTTACGGACTAGCTTTTAGGCATGGCGACGGAAAAAGCCGAAACTGACCGCATCCCCGTAACCCTAGCCCTGGCAACCATCGGCTATCTCGAAAAGCTCGTGAAACAGGGAACCCACGGCACCAGCGTTCCGGGTGTCTGCAGAACGTTGATTGAAGAAGGCATCCGGCTCGCCATCAAGGATGGGCTGCTGTCGATTCGCGACAACGGACGGGCGTAAGCTAGGGACACGCAACGCGGACAACAGTTTCGGTGCAGCCGTCGGCCAGGACGATCCAGGACGGATCAAACTTGGAAGCGACAACAATGCCCGCCGAACGACAGACACTCCCCACCTGGACCGAGGAACGGCTCCAGGCCCTGAAGCAGCACTTTGAGGCCGGGCTGACCTGCCGAGAGATCGCCGCCGAGCTTGGCGTCAGCCGCAACGCCGTGATCGGCAAGATCTCCCGCCTGGCGCTGACGCGCGACAATGGCGGCGACACCAGGCGCGTGGTGCGCGCCGAGACGACACGCGATGGCGCACGCCGTCCCGTGCCGAAGCTGCGTCGCCGCATCCTGCGCGCGGTCCAGAACGACCCGCCGCCTGTGATCGTCGAGGAGCCGGTCGGCACCGTCGTAAACGGCTGCTCGCTGTTCGAGCTCTCTAAGGAACGCTGCCGCTGGCCGATCTCGACGCCCGGCGCGGATGATTTCTGCTTCTGCGGATCGAAGCCGATCGAGGGGCTGCCGTATTGCCCGAGCCACACGCGGATGGCGTACCGGGTGGCGTCGTCGCGGTAGGCAACAATCTGCCGAGCTCCTTGTCGGAGCCTTCCCCGCGCGGGCAGCAGAGCCCGCATAGAGCTAGCTGACGCGCTACGCCTTGCTAAGTCTCCGCGTTCTGCGGGGACGGCGCGGCGGTCTCGTCTCCCCTCCCCCTTGCGGGGAGGGGTCGGGGGTGGGGTCCACGCGCACCGGACTTCGTGAAGCACACCTTCGAATGTTGCCCAGCACGTCATTGTTCCAGAAGCGAAGAACGCGATAGCCGGCGGCTTCGAGCTGCCTGGTGCGCACAGCGTCCTCTTCTTTCCGCCAGTCATGCTGGCCACCATCAACTTCGATCACCAGCTTCGCTTTGCGGCTAGCGAAGTCGACGACGAAGGGACCAATCTGCGCCTGGCGGCGGAAGTGAGAGCCCGCCAGCTTGAGGTCGTTGCGAAGATGCTGCCAGAGGACGCGCTCGGCTTCGGTTGGCTCGGCGCGCATGTGGCGGGCGAAGGATCGTCGGCTGTCGTCCATGGCATCCGGTTTCATCATTGGCAGCGGGACTCGTGGACCCCCACCCCCGACCCCTCCCCGCAAGGGGGAGGGGAGCTCACCGTCTGCGTAGCGAGAGCAGCGATCTTTAACTAACAACAATCCCCTACCCCAGCTTCCACCCCGCCTCCTGCGCGAAGCGCTGGAAGAACTCGGGCTCGTAGGCCTGCTCCGGCGACTGGCGGACGCGCAGGTCCAGCAGCTTGGCGTCCTCGCCGACGAGGATGCGCCATTGCTCGGCCTTGACGCCGTCAAGGATGATCTTCGCCGCCTGTGCCGCCGTGGTCGGGGCGTCCTCGAGGAAGCTGCGGGCGCGCTCGCGGGCGGCAGCCTGGATGTCGGCATCGCTCATGGCGGCGACGTCGATGCCCATGCCCTTCATGCGCTGGCGCGCAAGCCCGATCTCGGTCTCGCTCAGCTCGTCTGACTCGGTGCCGCTCTGCACCTTGCGCGAGTTCGACACGATCGAGGTGCCGATGTGGCCGGGCATCACCACCGAGCATTTGATGTGCGGGGCGTTGAGGCGGAGGTCGTTGATCAGCGCTTCGGTAAATCCCTTCACCGCGAACTTTGCGGCGCTGTAGGCGGTGTGCGAGACGCCCATGCCGACCGAGGCCCAGAAGCCGTTGACGCTCGAGGTGTTGACGATATGGGCCTCGTCTGCCTTCAGCAGCATCGGCAGGAAGGTGCGGACGCCGAGATAGACGCCGCCCCAGCAGATGTTGAAGGTGCGCTCCCACTGCTCCCGGGAGTTGGTGAACAGGCTGCCGCCGCCGCCGATGCCGGCATTGTTGAACAGCAGGTGGATCCTGTCCGTGGCCTGCTGCTCGGCGAGCTCATCGCGAAAGCGCTGCAGCTGCGCTTCGATCGAGACGTCGGCGACATGGGTGGTGACACGCAGGCCCTGCGGCAGCTTCTCGGCCTCGCACAGCCGCTTGGTTTCGGCCATCGCCTCGGCCGAGACGTCGCACATGGCGACGTTGCAGCCTTCGGCAACGAGCTGGCGCGCGAGCTCGCGGCCCATGCCCGTGCCGCCCCCGGTGATCACGGCGATCCTGCCGGCGAAATCCTTCATTGGATGGTCTTCCTTCCCTGCTGCGGGACGGCCATGCCGTCCCGGCGACTTGCTCGTTCTCTTCGCGGAACGCGTTCCGAGCTTAGGACGTTTCGCCGGCCTGACCAGAGGGGATGTCGGGGATTTGCGTTGCAGCGCATGCAACGAAGATTTCAGCTTGGGGTTGAACCTTCTCGAGGGGCGTCCGACTTATTCCACGGGGAGGCAGGCTCGAGGAGGTTCGCATGGCGTACCAACAGGGGCACTGGCAGGACGAAGGCTGGCGCGACACGATGGTCGATCCCGCGGGATCTGACGACGGCGCCTATGTGACGGGCTGGACGATCAGCGGGCTCGCAGTGATCGGCACCATCGTCGCGGTCTGGCTGCTCGGGATCTGAGACCCCGAGACCGTCTGCAGCAGATATGAAAAGGCTCGCCACCGGCGATCGGCCTGCGCAGGACGATTGCGCCGCCGCTCCTCCTCGCCGCGACGTTCGTTCTGCACCGCTTTGAGCTGGAGGCCGCCGCCGCGTCGCAGGCAGCGGTACAGGTCCCATCCGGTCGAACTCGTTGCATACAATTAAAGTCAATTGACTAAATTTTAGGCTGATATCAGGCAGGAAATTCGTCTGCCTAAGCTGCGATCATCTGCAAAATGTTGCCATTTCAACAGCTTGGTGCGCCTGCCTTCCCGCGCGCCGCTGGCACAAAGCTTGCGATCACTCCCTTCAAGGCTCCGCCGTGGCGGTGAAGCCGAGATGACAGCGCGGGCGGACCGACCCGCCGAGGGAGCTCACCAATGGACTTTGGCAGGATTTCACGACGGCATCTGTTGCAGGGTGGCGCGGCGCTGACGCTCGGCGCAGCCGCGGGCCTGCGGCCGGCCTTCGCAGCGGAGACGACGATCGGCTTCATTTATGTCGGCTCGCGCGACGACTACGGCTACAACCAGGCGCATGCGCAAGGCGCGACGGCGCTGAAGAAGCTGCCCGGGCTGAAGGTGATCGAAGAGGAGAAGGTGCCGGAGACCGACGCGGTCGAGAAGACGATCGAGTCGATGATCAATCTCGACGGCGCCACGCTGCTCTTCCCGACCTCGTTCGGCTACTACAATCCGCACATGATCAAGATGGCCGCGAAGTATCCGAAGCTGCGCTTCGAACACTGCGGCGGCCTGTGGAGCGAGAAGGACCCGAAGAACGCCGGCTCCTATTTCGGTTATATCGACGAGGCGCAATACATTGCCGGTATCGTCGCCGGCTATACGAGCAAGAGCGGCAAGCTCGGCTTCGTCGCCGCCAAGCCGATCCCGCAGGTCCTGCGCAACATCAACGCCTTCACGCTCGGCGCCAAGCTCGCCAATCCCAAGGCCACCACGCAGGTGATCTTCACCGGCGACTGGTCGATGCCGGTCAAGGAGGCCGAGGCCACCAACAGCCTGATCGACCAGGGCGTCGACGTGCTGACCTGCCATGTCGATGGTCCCAAGACGATGGTGGAGAATGCCGCGCGCCGCGGCGCCTTCGTCACCGGCTATCACGTCAACCAGTCGCCTTTGGCACCGAAAGCGTATCTCACGGGCGCAGAATGGAATTGGGAAGCGCTGTATCCGAAGTTCGTCAAGATGCTCCAGGCTGGCGAGAGCATTCCGAACTTCTATCGCGGCGGCCTCAAGGAAGAAGTGGTCAAGATCTCGGCGTATGGCGAGGCGGTGTCCGAGCAGGCGCGCAAGCATGCCGACGACATCAAGAGCAAGTTCCTCGGTGAGGGCTACACCATCTTCAAGGGCCCGATCAAGGACAACAAGGGCAACACCGTGATCACCGCCGGCACCGAGCGCGGCCAGAAGGATCCTGAGCTCGAGAAGATGGACTACCTGGTCGAGGGCGTGATCGGAGCCACGTCGTGACATCGGAGGCGGCCGATCCGGTTGATGCGGCCGCCATCGCGCCGGCCGCCGACGCAGGTTTCCTGCAACGTTATGGCGCGAGCATTGAATACATTCTCATCCCGGGCGCGGCGCTGGTCGCCGCGCTCATCGTGTTCGGCATCTTCGTCGCGCTGTTCGGCAAGAACCCGCTCGATCTCTATTGGTACATGTATTACGGCGCGTTCGGCACCTTGTTCTCCTGGCAGAACACGCTGACGCGGGCAGCTCCCTTGATCCTGACAGCGCTGTGCACCGCCCTGCCCGCGCAATTGGGCATGGTGATCATCGGCGGCGAAGGCGCGCTGCTGATCGGCGCGCTCTCGGCAACCTCGGCGGCGCTGGCGCTGCAGGGCATGCCGCCGCTGATGGTGCAGATCGCGATGGTGATCGCCGGCATGACCGGCGGCGGGTTGTGGATCCTGCTGTCCGGGGCCTTGCGGCAGTATCGCGGTGTCAACGAGACGATCTCGAGCCTGCTGCTGGTCTATATCGCGCTCGCGATCCTCAACCATCTCGTCGAAGGCGCGATGCGCGATCCGGCCAGCCTCAACAAGCCGTCGACGCGCGAGATCGGCGCCGCCAACATGATCGGCAGCATTCCCGGCACCGACGTGCATTGGGGCCTGGTATTCGGCCTGATTGCCGCCATCGCGGCCTATGTGCTGATCTACCACACCACCTTCGGCTTTGCCGCGCGCGTCGCCGGCGGCAACATCCGCGCCGCCAAGATCGTCGGTCTGTCGGTCGGCAAATTGATCCTCACCGTCTGCTTTCTCGCCGGCGCCTGCGCCGGCCTTGCCGGCATGGTCGAGGTCGCCGCCGTGCAGGGCCGCACCAACGCCAACCTCGCGGTCGGCTACGGCTTCACCGGCATCCTCGTGGCGTTCCTGGCGCGGCAGAATCCGCTCGCCATCATTCCGGTCGCGATCCTGCTCGGCGGCATCAATGCGTCGGGCGGACTGCTGCAGCGCCGGCTCGGCCTGCCCGACGCCTCGGTGCTGGGGCTTCAGGGCATCATCTTCATCTCGGTGCTGGCGAGCGACGCGCTCTACGGCCGCATCGGTTTCCTCAAGGGAAAGTCCTGATCCATGGCTGACGGCAATATCGGGCTCTGGACCGTGCCGCTCGCGGTGCTCGGCGGCGCCATCCGCGTCTCCACGCCGTTCCTGTTCGTGAGCCTAGGGGAATGCATCACCGAGCGTTCGGGCCGCATCAATCTCGGCCTCGAGGGCACCCTGGTGATGGGCGCAATGAGCGCCTATGGCATCTCCTATCTCACGGGATCGCCGTGGGCAGGCGTGCTCGCCGCTGGCCTCACCGGCGCGCTGCTCGGCGCGCTCCACGCCGGCATCTGCTCGCTGCCGCGCGTCAACGACGTCGCGGTAGGAATCTCGCTGATGCTGTTCGGCACCGGCCTCGCCTTCTTCCTCGGCAAGCCGCTGATCGAGCCCACCGCCGCGCGGCTGCCGGCGATCGATTTCGGCTGGTGGAGCGACGTGGCGCAGGTTCGCGCCGCGCTGCGCATCAACGTGCTGTTCCTGCTTGGCGTGGGACTCGCGCCGTTGCTGCTGTGGGCATTCAAGACCACGCGCTGGGGCCTCCTGATCCGCACTGCCGGCGAGAGCGCCGACGCAGCGCGGGCGATGGGCCATTCGGTGCTGATGATCCGACTGCGCGCCACCATGGCCGGCGGCTTCCTCGCCGGCATCGGCGGCTCGTTCCTGTCGCTGTTCTATCCCGGCAGCTGGAACGAGGGCTTGTCGTCGGGACAAGGCATCACGGCGGTGGCGCTGGTGATCTTCGCACGCTGGGACCCGATGCTGTGCCTGTGGGCCTCGCTGGCGTTCGGCGGTGCTGCCGCGCTCGGACCGGCGCTGCAATCCGTCGGCGTCACCTCCGGCTATCATCTGTTCAATGCCGCGCCGTATATCCTGACGCTGCTGATCATGATCATCACCTGCTCGCCGAAACGCACCCTGAGCGGCGCGCCGGCTGAATTGTCCATCACCCGCTGATTTCGGAGGTCCATCATGACCGCGCGCACCATCCGCTCCGAGCCCTATGCCTGGCCCTACAACGGCGATCTCCGTCCAGAGAACACGGCACTGATCGTGATCGACATGCAGACCGACTTCTGCGGCGTCGGCGGCTATGTCGACAAGATGGGCTATGACCTCTCCTTGACCCGCGCCCCCATCGAGCCGATCAAGACGCTGCTGACGGTGATGCGCGCGCAGGGCTTCCTGATCATCCACACCCGCGAGGGCCACCGCACCGATCTCTCCGACCTGCCCGCCAACAAGCGCTGGCGCTCGCAGCAGATCGGCGCCGGGATCGGCGATCCCGGGCCGTGCGGCCGCATCCTGGTGCGCGGCGAGCCGGGCTGGGAGATCATTCCCGAACTCGCGCCGGCTCCGGGCGAGATCGTCATCGACAAGCCCGGCAAGGGCTCGTTCTGCGCCACCGACCTCGAGCTGATCCTGCGCCTCAAGGGCATCCAGAACATCGTGCTGACCGGCATCACCACCGACGTGTGCGTCCACACCACGATGCGCGAAGCCAATGACCGCGGCTTCGAATGCGTGCTGCTGTCGGACTGCTGCGGCGCCACCGACAAGGGCAATCACGATCACGCGCTGAAGATGATCAAGATGCAGGGCGGCGTGTTCGGCGCGGTCGCGACCTCCTCCGCGCTGATCGAGGCGCTGTCGTGATCGGCGACGATCCGACGCCTGCGGGCGCGTTCGGCGTCGAGGCCATCGCGATGACGATGCGCTTCGGCGCGTTCACCGCGCTCGACAATGTCGAGCTGAAGGTCAGGCCCGGCTCGTTCCACGCGCTGCTCGGCGAGAACGGCGCCGGCAAGTCGACCTTGGTCAAATGCATCATGGGCTACTATCGGCCGACCGAGGGCGATGTGCTGATCGCCGAGCGCGAGCGCGCAATCGACAACCCCAGGGATGCGCATGCGCTCGGCCTCGGCATGGTCTACCAGCACTTCACGCTGGTACCGGCGATGACGGTGGCCGAGAACCTGGTGCTGGCGCGTGACGACGTACCGGCAGTGGTCAACTGGGCCAAGGAGAAGAAGGAGCTGGAGACCTTCCTGGCGCGCATGCCGTTCCGCGTGCCGCTCGACGCCAAAGTGTCGGACATCTCCGCCGGCGAGCGGCAGAAATGCGAGATCCTCAAGCAGCTCTATCTGAAGCGGCGCTTCCTGATCCTGGACGAGCCGACCTCGGTGCTGACGCCGGGCGAGGCGGATGAAGTCCTGGGCATGCTGCGCAAGATGGTCGAGGCCGGCGAGCTGACCATTTTGATGATCACCCACAAATTCCGCGAGGTCATGGCGTTCGCCGACGAGGTCACGATCCTCCGGCGCGGCAAGCTCGCCGGCCGCGGCAAGGTCGGCGAGCTCACCCCCGACGACATGGCGCGGATGATGATCGGCGCCGAGCAGCTCACCGTACAGCCGGCGCGCACCGGCGAGGCCGGTGCGATCAGGCTCGCGATCGACAAGCTGGTCGCCCGCGACGACGCCGGAGGCCTGGCAGTGCATGACCTGTCGCTGACCGTACGCGCCGGCGAGATCGTCGGCATCGCCGGCGTCTCCGGCAACGGCCAGCGCCAGCTGGTCGAGGTGCTCGCCGGCCAGCGCGAGGCCGAGAGCGGCGCTGTCAGAGTTTCCGGCGCAGCCTATTCCGCCACGCGCGACGAGATGCGCCGGCACAAGATGTCGCTGCTCCCCGAGGAGCCACTGAGGAACGCCTGCGTCGGCGGCATGAGCGTCGCAGACAACATCGCGCTCCGCGAGTTCGACCGCGCTCCGTTCGCGCGCGGCGGCTGTTGGCTGAACAAGTCCGCCTTCCGAAAGGACGCGACCGCCAAGATCAACCGCTACAAGATCAAGACCCGCACGCCGGACACGCCGATCTCGGCACTCTCAGGCGGCAACGTGCAGCGCGCCGTGCTGGCGCGCGAGCTCGGCCACGACGTCGAGGTGCTGATCGCCGCCAATCCCTGCTTCGGCCTCGACTTCGCGGCGGTGGCGCAGATCCATGCCGAGATCATGGCCGCCCGCAACCGCGGCGCAGCCGTGCTCCTGGTCAGCGAGGACCTCGACGAGCTGCTCGAACTGTCGGACCGCCTCGTGGTGATGTTCCACGGCCAGCTGGTCTACGAGACCCGGGCGAGCGGTGCCGATCTCACCGAGATCGGCCGCCACATGGCGGGGCATTGAGCCGGCCCCGCGAAACGACTTCAACGTGTTGACGACTAATTCATCGCGCCGGGGTAACATGGCTCCCGGCGGGCTTTGATCGGCCTGTGATACGCCGCGCCTGCCCGCATTTTCGTTATTGTGTTTCAAACCCTTAGGTTGCAGGTCGGTCTCATGAAGGCCTATTTCATCGGCGGCGGCATCGGTTCGCTCTCAGGCGCAGCATTCATGATCCGCGACGGCGGCATCTCCGGATCGGACATCACCGTCTTCGAGAAGCGCCTGCCCTATGGCGGCAGCCTCGACGGCACGCGTCTTCCGGACGGCTCCTACTCGATGCGCGGCGGGCGC
The DNA here is from genome assembly GCF_032484785.1 of Bradyrhizobium sp. SZCCHNS1050. Taxonomy (NCBI): domain Bacteria; kingdom Pseudomonadati; phylum Pseudomonadota; class Alphaproteobacteria; order Hyphomicrobiales; family Nitrobacteraceae; genus Bradyrhizobium; species Bradyrhizobium sp. SZCCHNS1050. The sequence goes on from NZ_JAUETR010000004.1 coordinate 9,555, forward strand.
ATGCTGACGACCGAGCAATACGAATGCACTTGGGACCTGCTGTCGACCATTCCCTGCGAAACCAACGCTCAGGAGACCATCCTCCAGGAGACCGTGGCGTTCAACAAGCTCCACGTCACCCACGCGCAGGCGCGGCTGGTCGACGGCAACCGGCACAAGGTCGACGTCTCCACCATGGGCTTCTCGATGCAGGACCGCATCGAGATGACCAGGCTCACCGAGGCCTCCGAGGAGAAGCTCGGCAATTCCTTGATCTCGGACTGGCTGTCGCCGCCTTTCTTCACCACCAATTTCTGGTACATGTGGCAGACGACGTTTGCCTTCCAGACCTGGCACAGCGCGGTCGAGTTCAGGCGCTATCTGCGCCGCTTCATGAACGAATTCCCGATGATGGATACGCTTGGCGGCGTCAAGCGGACGGTGCACAATCAGAACGACTCGATCGTCAAGCCGCTGGTCCGCTGGCTCGAAGGCCACGGCGTCAACTTCGTCGGTGGCACGGATGTCACCGATATCGAGCTCGTCACCATCAGCGGCAAGCACCGCGCCGTCAGGCTTGCTCTGACGCAGGACGGCGCGAGCCGCACGATCGATCTCGCCGACGACGATCTGGTGTTCTACACGGCCGGCTCCATGACGGATGCGACCAGCCTCGGCAGCCACGGGGCTCCGCCGCAACAGCTCACCAAGGACGACAGCCACGGCTGGACCCTGTGGGAGAAGCTCGCACAGGGCCGCCCCGAGTTCGGCAATCCGGCCGCGTTCAATTCATCGGTCCCGGAATCGAGCTTCGAGTCGTTCACGGTGACCTGCCGCAATGCGCGCTTCTTCGATGCGATGCAGACTTTCACCGGCAATGTCGCCGGCACCGGCGGGCTCGTGACGTTCACGGATTCGAACTGGCGGATGTCGATCGTGCTCTACACCCAGCCATACTTTCCGGACCAGCCCGACAACATCAGGATCTTCTGGGGCTATGGGCTTTATCCCGACCGCGTCGGCAATTTCGTGGGGAAGCCGATGTCCGAGTGCAGCGGCGCCGAAATCCTGAAGGAGCTGTGCGGGCATCTGCGCTTCGCGCTCACCGTGTTCGACGAGGCGACCTGCGTGCCGTGCTGGATGCCCTACATCATGAGCATGTTCATGCCGCGCAGCTATGGCGACCGGCCGCTACCGGTGCCGCTCACCTCGCAGAATCTCGCCTTCATCGGCCAATATGTCGAGCTGCCTGAGGACGCCGTTTTCACGATCGAATATTCGGTGCGCGCGGCCATGCATGCGGTCTATCAGCTCTTGAAGATCGACCGGGCCATTCCGCCCGTGACGCCCTACGACAAATCGCTGAAGGTGCTGCTGCAGTCGGTGGTGAAATCATTCGCCTGACGGACCACGCGAGATCGTGATCACCGCGCGTCGCAGCGCTTGACCTGGATCAGTTCCATGAGGGAACACAGCGGCTAAGCCCCGGATCGTAGCACACGATCCCGGGTGAACCATCATGAAGGCGTATTTCATCGGCAGCGGCATCGGCGCATTGGCCGGCGCGGCATTCCTGATCCGTGACGGCGGCGTCGAAGGCCGCGACATCACGATCTTCGAAAAGCACCTGCCCTATGGCGGCAGTCTCGATGGTGCGCGGCTGCCCGACGGCTCCTATTCGCTGCGCGGCGGCCGCATGCTGACGACCGATCACTACGAGTGCACGTGGGACCTGCTCTCCACCATCCCGGATGCCGGCGATCCCAACCGCACCGTGCGCGACGAGACGATCGCCTTCAACAAGGTCCATGTCGCGCATTCGCAGGCGCGCCTCGTCGACCGCAACCGGCACAAGGTCGACGTCTCCACCATGGGCTTCACCATGCAGGACCGTCTCGAATTGGTGCGGCTGACCGAGGCCTCCGAGGAGAAGCTCGGCAACTCCCGCATCACCGACTGGCTGTCGCCGCCGTTCTTCACCACGAACTTCTGGTTCATGTGGCAGACGACGTTCGCGTTCCAGCCCTGGCACAGCGCGGTCGAGTTCAAGCGCTATCTGCATCGCTTCATGAACGAGTTTCCGCGCATCGAGACGCTGGCTGGCGTCAAGCGCACCGTGTTCAATCAGTACGACGCGATCGTCGTGCCGCTCGTCAAATGGCTGGAGGGCCGTGGCGTGAATTTCGCTGGCGGCGTCGACGTCACCGACATGGAGATCGCGACGGAAGCCGGCAAGCACGTCGTCAAGCGCCTGATGCTGGATCGCAGCGGCCAGCCGGAAACGATCGCGCTGTCGAGCGACGATCTCGTCTTCCTGCAGAACGGCTCGATGACGGACGCGACCAGCCTGGGCACCCAGGATGCACCGCCGCCGCGGCTCACCAAGCAGGACAGCCAGGGCTGGACGCTGTGGGAGAAGATCGCGAAGGGCCGCCCCGAGTTTGGCAATCCCGCCGCGTTCAACTCATCGATCCCGGAATCCTGCTGGGAATCGTTCACCGTCACCTGCCGCAATCCGCGCTTCTTCGACGCGATGGAGGCGTTCAGCGGCAACGCCGCAGGCACCGGCGGGCTCGTCACCTTCACGGAATCCAACTGGCTGATGTCGGTCGTGCTGTATCACCAGCCGCATTTCGCCGATCAGCCTGCCGACGTGCAGGTGTTCTGGGGCTACGCGCTGCATCCCGACCGCATCGGCAATTTTGTGCCGAAGGCGATGGCCGATTGCGGCGGCGCCGACATTCTCAAGGAGCTCTGCGGCCACCTCAACTTCGACCTCTCGGTGTTCGACCAGGCGACCTGCGTGCCCTGCCGCCTGCCCTACATCACCAGCATGTTCATGCCGCGCAACAAGGCGGACCGGCCGCTGCCGGTGCCGGCGAACTCGAAGAACCTCGCCTTCGTCAGCCAGTTCGTCGAGATCCCCGACGACGTCGTGTTCACGGTGGAATACTCGGTGCGCGCGGCGCAGATGGCGGTCTATCAGCTGCTCGGCATCACCCGGGCGATCCCGCCGATCACGCGCCACGACAAGTCGTTCCGCGTGCTGATCGAGACGATGGAGAAAGCCTTCGCATAGCGCCTCTCGCATCGGCAAGAACGAGCGCGCCCGGATCAGTCTCGATCCGGGCGCGCTTTCCGTCTCGCGAGGCACAGATGCGCCTCGATCCTTGTTGCGTGAATTGTCAGTAACCGAGCAGTGCGAGACCGACCCAGCTGACGGCAAACAGCGATACCACCGAGGTTGCAGCGGCGAAAACGGACAGCGAAACTTTCAAAGTCCTGAGGACCATACGCGCCTCCTTCAACGACAATGAACAGCACATCGGGGTGAACCCCGATGTCAGTCTGAAATTTCCTGGAACCGGCTCCACAACGAGCCGAACACAGGTTTGGTGCGCGCGTGCGCGCAAAGGTTCAATGTCAGGGTGTGGGGCCTCAATTGAGCTGCTCGATCGTTAACGGACATGGCCGATCGCGGTTCCCGAATGGAACAGGAATCGCTCCAACGAAGGCCCCTCTCCCCTTCAGAGCCGCCTTCTGCGGGGCTCGAAGGTTGAGAAGGCTCCTGGCTGCAAGTTTTTAGGATGGATCCGGCCGTCAGGCGCTATTTCAGCGGCAGGAACAGGTCCGCAGCCATTTCGTGCTCGGGAACCTCCGGGAAGAAGTTCAGCCGCTGGCAATAGATCGGGAAGTCACGCGCCTCCTCGCCGCTGGCCGGAAGCCAGTCGCGATAGAGGAACAGCGCGGCCGGCTCCAGATTGTGGGTGTTGCCGACGACACGCAGCACCGCGCAGCGTCCGCCGGGGATCACGCCGGCCCTGATTGTCGCGTCCTGCGTTTCGACCGGCTGGTCGGTCCCGACACAAAGGTCCACGCTGTAGTCGGCAGGCGAGGCCGGGCGACGCTCGGAGCGCCAGACCGTGAAGGTTGGATTGGCTCGGGGATGTAGGCCGGCGGCCTTGCGCCAGGCGATGAAGCGCTGGATCGTGGCGCCGAGCGTGGCCGGGTCGCCGCGATGCTCCATGATCGCCACCGGCGTGGTCGGCACCTCGCGAATCGTCACGTCGTCAGGGGTATAGGTCGTCCGCATCAGCTTGCTCCTTGCGTCGTCGAGAGGCCCGAAGGCCGCAAGCCACGGCTCCCAGTCGGGAGATTTCCGGAACGATGACGGCGATTGCCCGAACCGTTGCCGAAAGGCGCGGGCAAAGGCGTCCGGCGCATCGTAGCCGGCCTCCATCGCGACCTCGGTGACGCTTTGGGCATCGCTGTAGGCCAGCTGATAGGACGCCCGCTTCATGCGGGCGAGCTGGATGTAGCGATTCACGGACAGACCGAAGGTCGCCGTGAACTGCCGGTGGAAATGATATTTCGAGTAGGCCGCGATGCTGCTCAGCGCGTCCAGATCGAGATCATCCTCCAGATGCCGGTCGATATGATCCAGCACCCGCTGCATCCGCGCATGGTAGTTTCGCAGCGCCGCCTTCATCGTTCCGTGCTCCGTGGCGGCTGCAGCTAAGCGCAGGCGGACATGACGCGCTCGACCGATCTTGCGACTTTGTCACGGGACGCAGTGATCAAGACCGACTTTCACGGATCGACGGCCGTCACGGTCCAGAACGAAGCGGGCACCATGACGCCCGGGCCCTTGGCGTAGCGCGCCAACGCCTTCCTCACGGCGGCCGTCGCGGCCTCCACCGCCTCGGACGACTGCCCGGCCACGGCACGGCCGGCGGGCCCGATCGCGAGAGCCGTCTGCACCGCGCTATCGAGGCCGGCGCCCGCGCCGAAGTCGAGCGCGACGTCGTGACGCTCCAGCCGGATGCGCCGCAGCCCGGCATCGGTCGTCACCTTCTCCATCCACTCGGGAGCACCGAACGCGAAATCGTCCGGCGCGTGCGGCGGCAAGCCCGGCAGCTTCGGCACGTGGTCATAGGCCGCCTGCAGCGGCTCCAGCGCCCACGGGTTGTCGCGCAGCTCGCCCCAGCAGGCGAACGCGACGCGCCCCTCCGAATGCAGCGCATTGCGGATGTTGAGCACGGCGCGCACCGGATTGGCGAAGTACATGACGCCGAGGCGCGAGATCACGAGATCGGCGCTCGCGGCCTTGAAGTGGTGCACCATGGCGTCGCCTTGCACGAAGCTCACCGGCGCATCGGCAGGGGCGAGCTCGTGGGCCGCGGTCAGCATGGCTGCGGACACGTCGAGGCCGAGCACGCTGCCGCCGGGGCCGACCTTCTCGGCCGCCGCGATCAAGGTCGCCCCGCAACCGCAGCCGATGTCGAGCACCCGTTCGTCCGCCTGAATTGCCGCGCGCTCCAGCAGCGCCTCCTGCACCGGCGCCAGCAGCGCATCGATCTCGGCGCGGCGCGCGACCCAGCGCCCGCCGCCCGCACCGTTCCAGAAGGCGATCTGCTCGGCGTTCTCGAAATGCCCAAAGGAGATGTCGGCGACGGCGGCGTCCATGAGGGAAGTCTCGGCAACAAAGTTCACAAATGAAACGAGCCGGCTCGAACAGTGTCCAGCGGCGCCCAGTTCGGGGAGTTTAGGGGGCGGTCTGCAGCTTGAAAAGCCAATCTCACGGACGAAGCGGTCGTGGCAGGTGCGCGCAAAACCGCATCGGCCGACGTCAAATACAGCGATTTGAGAAAAATGGTCGGAGCGGCGGGATTCGAACCCACGACCCCTAGTCCCCCAGACTAGTGCGCTAACCGGGCTGCGCCACGCTCCGATGGCCGTTCCTCTAGCCGTGATCGGGGCGGGATGCAAGGCGCGGCGGGAGGGTTTCATAGTGTGATCGGATGGAGCGGAGATCGTGGCCCTCCGCCCCCTTCCAGAACGGTGGAGAGTGCACAGCCGACTCGCGGCGCTCGGCGTGGCTCAATGCAACGGACACCTGCCGCCATGCTGGCGCATTCTGACGACCAGCCCCGCCCTCAGACTTCCCTCATCGCCCGGTCGAGCAGCGCGCGGCAGTCGACCAGCTCCTTGAGCACGCCCTGGAGCTTCTCCCGCTCCTCCGGCTTCATGCCGGCGCGGGTCGGTGGGCCGACGCGAAAGGTGTCGAGAATGTCGTCCTCGGTGTCGACGAAGCGGAAGTCGATGCCCTCCTCGTCGGAAGCCTCCTCCTCCTCGTCCTCCGATTCGACCTCGGCCTCGCCGATCGGCTCCTCTTCCATCATCGCCTGGCCGAGCGTCTCCTCCATCGCGCCAAACGAGACCGCGGCCGAGCTGTCGGCCAGTCCCTGGACCGATTTGACGCCGTGCTCCTTCAGGATGCGCTGCACACCCTTGATGGTGTAGCCTTCGCCATAGAGCAGACGCCGGATGCCCTTGAGCAGGTCGACGTCGTCGGGCCGGTAATAGCGCCGGCCGCCGCTCCGCTTCATCGGCTTGATCTGGGCGAACCGGGTCTCCCAAAACCGCAGCACGTGCTGCGGAATGTCGAGCTCCTGCGCGACCTCGCTGATCGTCCGAAACGCATCCGGCGCCTTGTCCAAATGCCCGTTCCCCTTCGACCGTGCTGACAAGAAAGTGGGAGACTACGCTGAAAAGACTGGACGAACTGTACGCGGGACGAACGATACGCGTTCGACACGGCCCTGCCGACATGCGGCGGGGCGACGGCCTCGGCCCTAATCCGGCTCGGCGCCGAACTCGGCGCTGGCCTCGCCGTTCATCTTGCCGCTGCCCTGCTGGCCGTTGATGCGCTGCTTCAGGATCGCGGACGGCTTGAACACCATGACCCGCCGCGGCGAGATCGGCACTTCCGTGCCGGTCTTGGGGTTTCGTCCGATGCGCTGTCCCTTCTTGCGCACCATGAACGACCCGAAGGACGATAGCTTGACCGTCTCGCCGCGCTCGAGGCAGTCGGTGATCTCCTTCAAGACCAGCTCGACGAACGCAGACGACTCCGTCCGCGACAGCCCCACCTTCTGGTAGACTGCCTCGCAGAGATCGACGCGTGTGACTGTTTTTCCGGTTCCCGCCATCGCCTGCCCCAAACTCACGGCGAATAATTCGCTCCGGAAATTAAGAGGTTAAGCGTCGGTGGTCAACAGCAGCGTGAATAGAAGTACAGGCCGTAGTGCCAATCTCAGGCGTAATCCCGCCGCGCGGCAGGCTCACCAGCGCACCAAAGCCGAGCCCCAGGTGAAGCCGCCGCCCATCGCCTCCAGCAAGACCACGTCGCCCTTCTTGATGCGGCCGTCCTTGACGGCCACGTCGAGAGCCAGCGGGATCGAGGCAGCGGAGGTATTTCCATGCCGATCGACCGTCAATACAACCTTCTCCGGCGCGATGTGCAGCTTGTGCGCCGAAGCGTCGATGATTCGCTTGTTGGCCTGGTGCGGCACGAACCAGTCGATGGTCTCGGCCGACAGGCCGGTGGCATCGAAGGCGTCGACGATCACGTCGGTGATCATGCCGACGGCGTGCTTGAACACCTCGCGGCCTTCCATCCTCAGATGCCCGACGGTCTGGGTCGAGGACGGACCGCCGTCGACATAGAGCTTGGCCTTGTGACGGCCGTCGGAGCGCAGATGCGTGGTCAATACGCCGCGATCGGCTGCCGTGCCGCCCTGCTCCTGGGCGTCCAGGATCAGCGCGCCCGCGCCGTCACCGAACAGCACGCAGGTGGTGCGGTCGTTCCAGTCGAGGATGCGCGAGAAGGTCTCGGCGCCGATCACGAGCGCACGCTTGAACGAGCGGCTGCGCAGGAAATTGTCGGCGGTCGCGAGCGCAAAGACGAAGCCCGAGCAGACCGCCTGCAGGTCGAACGCCGCGCCATGATGGATGCCGAGCCCGTCCTGAACCGCCACCGCAGTCGCCGGAAAGGTGTTGTCCGGGGTCGAGGTGCCCAACACGATCAGATCGATCGACTGCGGATCGACGTCGGCCGCGGCCAACGCGGCACGGGCCGCGTTGATCGCCAGATGCGAGGTGAACTCGCCGTCGGCTGCGACGTGGCGCTCACGGATGCCGGTGCGCTGCACGATCCACTCGTCCGAGGTCTCGATGCGGCTTGCCAGCTCGGCATTGGTCACGACCCGCTGCGGGAGGTACGAGCCACAGCCGAGCACGACCGAACGAATTGTCACGAGACAGCCTCCTGGGCGACGGGTTCGGACGCTGGCGCGCCGCCGTCGGGATTGAGTGTTTGATTGATCTTGGTCAGGAGATCGTAGCGGGCCATCTCATAGCCAACCCTGACCGCCGAGGCAAAGCCCTCGGCATCGGTTCCGCCGTGGCTCTTGACCACCATGCCCTTGAGGCCGAGCACCACGCTGCCATTGGATTTGCGCGGGTCGAGCCGGGCCCGCAAAGCGGCGAAGGCGCCGCGAGCCAACAGATAGCCGATCCGGGCAAGCCAGCTCGCCTGGATCGCGCCGCGCAGGAAGTCCGTGACCTGGCGGACGGTGCCCTCGGCCGTCTTCAAAGCGATGTTGCCGCTGAAGCCTTCGGTCACGACCACGTCGGCGGCGCCCTTCCCGATGCCGTCGCCCTCGACGAAGCCGATATAATCGAGCTGCGGCAGGTTCATCGCGCGCAGCTGCTCGGCCGCCTCGCGGATCTCCTCATGGCCCTTGATCTCCTCGACACCGATGTTGAGAAGGCCGACGGTCGGCCTCGGCTTGTTGAACAGCACGCTCGCCAGCGCGCCGCCCATCACGGCCAGCGCGACGAGGTGGTGGGCATCGCCGCCGATCGTTGCCCCGAGGTCGAGCACCACCGATTCGCCGCGCGCGGTCGGCCAGATCGCGGCCAGAGCCGGCCGGTCGATCCCGTCCAGCGTGCGCAGGCAGAAGCGCGCCATCGCCACCAGCGCGCCGGTATTGCCGGCGGACACGGCGACGTCGGCCTCTCCCTTCTTCACCGCCTCGAGCGCGAGCCACATCGACGAGGTCTTGCGGCCGCGCCGGAGCGCCTGGCTCGGCTTGTCCTCCATGCTGACGGCGACATCGGTGTGAATGACGCGCGAGACCGCCTTCAGCCGCGGATGCCGGTCGAGCTCGGGAACGATCTTGGCACTGTCGCCGAACAGCAGAAACTCTGCATCCGGATGGCGGCTCAGCGCGATCGCGGCACCGGGGATGACGACGGCCGCGCCGAAATCCCCGCCCATGGCGTCCAGCGCGATTCGAACCTTTTGAGGCATGACGTCCCGGAAACCTGATCTCGAGCTTTGTCTCGTCTTGGCCTTGACTTAGTTGGCCGTGTTTGGCGGTCGTTCAGAGGCATTGCGCGGCCGGTGGACGGGCCAGAGGCCGTCCGGGCCTTTTCGTCGCACCCCGACCCGGGCGCGACAATAGCGTCTCTCCGTGTCGAAACAACCTCCCGGGAGCGATGCATTTTGCAACCGCCGCGCCGGGCCGGGGCCGGCAGGGACCCGCCTTTGCCATCGAAATCAGCAGCTTGAGAGGATTTCGAGAGGCTTTGTGACAGGATCGATCGTTTCCGGCCTGCCCAACGGCGCGTCAATCCTCACCCGTTTTCTTCGCTTTGACCGCGCCCGGCCCGGCGGCATCTGCCGATTTCAGCGCCTTCAGCGCCGCGAAGGGATGGTCCTCCGGCTCGGCGGCCGCAGCCACCGGCTGCTCGAACACGGCGCCCGGCTTGCGCGGATAGGGATCGATCCCCAGGAGCAGCGCGTCGGCGGCGAGCCGGCCGAGATCGATCTGCCCGCCGATGATCGGCTCCGGCGGATCGGCCGTCTCCACCTCGCTGTTGGGATCGTCCTCGACCAGATCGGCAAGCTCCGGAATCTGCTCCGGCGGGGCGAACATCTGGTCGATCGGCTCGTCGATCTCGATCTCGATCGGATCCAGCGTGACGACGCAGGTCTGACCGATCCGGGCCTGCACACGGCCCTCGACATGCACCTTGCCGTCCCGCTTCTGGACGACGTCGAACGAGGCATGGGCCGAGATGACCTCGCGCAGATCGGCAATCGCGGCGAGCGCGTTGCGCGTGGCCTCGTCGGCCTCGATCTCGCGATGCAGGCCGGCATCCGGAATCTGCGCCACGATCACCGGCGGTGCCCGCCAGGGGTCCTTGGAAGGGTCTCGCGCCGTTTCGCGCGAGGTGTCTCTGTTTCTGGTCATGTCGCTAGTCCTGCTGAACCGGCCGCGGGAAGCTCCAGCCGGCGCCGAGCAGCCTGTTGTCGTCGAGAGCGGCGAGGTGCGCGGCCACCCGCGCCGCATAGGCGGCAAGTCCGGCCGCGCTGTCCGGATGCTCCCCGTTCAAGATATTCTTCTGCAATGCGTCCGCCAGCCGGGCCTCGCTCTCGGACCAGGCAAGGTCATAGGCGGCGGTGCGGCCATAGAACGCCTCGCCGAACTTCTGCATCCGCTTGGGCACGGTGAGATCCCCCACCCCCATCTCGCGCAGATTGTCGTCCATGTCGTCGCAGAACCGGTCGAACAGCGCCTGCGACAGGTCCGATCCCACCCCGCGCAGCCGCCGCAGCACCAGCCAGAGGTGCAGAATCAGCAGATCGAACCGCCCGTCGACCGTGTCAGGGACATTCAAGTGTCTATAAAACAACGGGTCTCGGGTTTGTGCCACGATCGTGCCATAGATCGGCTCGATGGTCCCGCGCGGGGACGGTCGGGATTTCCTGAGATGGTTGAATGGCCAGAGCATGACGGTTCCGCGGTCGAGTTTCCCTGACCCTGTTCAGGGGCATGTTGCAATCCGCAAGTTTGCCCGGTACGTCAACGCCCTGCCCGACGCAAGGGGACGGGATCCGATCTGAAGAAGATGACCCAGACAATGCGAACGACTGCCCGCCTGCTCTCCCGTGGCTTGAGCTCCCGTCTGCGCACCCTTGGTGCGATCGCGCTGACCTGCCTGGCGCTCGGCGCCTGCACCGGCGAGCAGTTCCAGAAGGGCTACATCATGCCGCCGGGCGCGCTGGAGCAGATCCCGATCGGCGCCAGCCAGGACCAGGTGCTGATCGTGATGGGCACGCCCTCGACGGTGGCGACACTCGACGGCGAGGTATTCTACTACATCTCCCAGCGAGCCGAGCGCCCGGTTGCCTTCATGAACCAGAAGGTGGTCGATCAGCGCGTCATTGCGATCTATTTCGACAAGAACCGCCAGGTCCGCCGCCTCGCCAATTACGGCATGAAGGACGGCAAGATCTTCGACTTCGTCAGCCGCACGACGCCGACCTCCGGCCAGGAGCTCAGCTACCTGACGCCGCTGTTCAAGCTGCTCAGCTTCAACTGATCCGGGCCCGATCGCCGCGGTCCGGAATATGTTTCCGGGTGACGGCACAAAGCCGGTGAACTGCGCTGATTGGCGCAGCTCGTGCGCCATTCGCCTGCTTGCTCTGGCGCCGCAATCTTCCCTACCCTGCCGCAAAACACAGGCAGGGAGGAATCATTGGCTCTTCGTATCGCGCTGTCGCGCCGCAAGCTGCTGTCCGGAGCCGCCGCGCTGTCCACAGCCGCCATCCTGCCGCGCGCGAGTCTCGCCGACTGGCGTCCGACCGAGACGGTCAAGCTGATCGTGCCCGCCGCGCCCGGCGGCAGCACCGATGTGATGGGACGCTTGCTGGCCGCGCATCTGCAGACGGCGTGGGGACAATCGGCGGTGGTCGAGAATCGCTCCGGCGGCGGCGGCACGATCGGCGCCGCCGAGGTCGCGCGCAACACCAAGGGCGACGGCCATACGGTCCTGATCGGCAACCCCGGTCCCAACGCGATCGCCTATTCGATCTTCCGCAACCTCGCCTACAAGCCGGATCAGTTGCAGGCGGTCTCCAACATGATCCGCATCCCCAACATCGTCTCGGCGCATCCCTCGACCGGCCTCAAGTCGATCCCGGAGCTGATCGCTTTTCTGAAGGCCAATCCCGACAAGCTGAACTACGCCTCGTCCGGCGTCGGCCAGAGCCCGCATCTGACCGGCGCCTGGTTCCTGCAGCTCACCGGGCTGAAGATGACGCACATTCCGTTCCGCGGCGCCGGCCCGGCGCTGCAGGCCGCCCTCGCCGGCGACATTCAGATTCTGTTCGATAATCTGTTTCCATCGCTGCCGCAGGTGCAGGAGGGCAAGCTGACTGGCCTGTGCGTCACCACGCCGGAACGCAGCGCCAATGCGCCTGACCTGCCGACGATGCGCGAAAGCGCGCCGGAGCTGGCCAAGTTCGACGTCTCGTCCTGGTTCGGCGTATTCCTGCCCAAGGCCTGCCCGCCCGAGATCGTCAGCGCGCTCAACCTGCAGGTCAAGGCGATGCTGGAGCGCGAGGACATCCGCAAGAATATCGCCGCGATGGGCGCGCGGGCCGATTACGGCACGCCGCAGCAGTTCGGCGACTTCGTCCAAGCCGAGACAGCCAAATTCGCGTCGATCATCCAGAAGGAAGGCCTGCAGATGGACGTGAAATAGCCCTGGGCCCGGCGGCGCCGCGTCTCGGCGGAGCATTGGAATGGGGGGTCGTGGTGTAACGGCACCTTAAGCGGGATGATGCGATAGATGGCGGCCGCGTGTCTTTGATCTGGTTGCGAGATACCGTCGGCGGATGCCGGGCCGACAACCTCGCGTGGATGCGGTCCGATCATCGTCCGAGGGGCAGGCGTCGGCGTCGTCCATCGCGTGAGCCGTGCCTTGCCCAACAGCGTCCTCCATCAGCTCGAAGACATTCTCGCCAGCCGCTACGTCTCCCGGCGCGCCGAGATCCTGGAGCGCGTCACCGACCTGTTCGTGGTGGGCTCGGGCAAGTTCACCGAAGAACATGTCGATCTGTTCGACCACGTGCTGTCCAAGCTGCTCGACAACGTCGCCATTGCGGCGCGGGCGCAGCTCGGCAGCCGGCTCGCGGTCCTGCCTGATGCACCGCCGCGGCTGCTCCGGCTGCTCGCCAGCGACGAGACCATCGCGGTGGCCGGTCCCGTGCTGCGCCGGAGCGACCGGCTCGACGACGAGACCCTGGTCGCGACCGCGCAGACCCGGGGCCAGGAGCATCTGCTTGCGATCTCCGACCGCAAGCTCCTCACCGAATCCGTCACCGACGTTCTGGTCGATCGCGGCAATCAGGCCGTCGTTTCGAACACCGCCAACAATGGCGGCGCGCGCTTCTCCGATCACGGCTTCTCCGGCCTGGTGACGAAGGCGTCCGACGATCCCGGCCTCGCCTTGAAACTCTGGAGCCGGCCCGACAGCCCACGCGAGGTGCTGGTTCGGCTGTTCGTCGAAGCCTCCGACGCGGTGCGCAGCCAGCTCGCCAGCGCCGACGCGGCGCGGACCGAGATCGTCGAGCTCGCCGTGGCGCAGGCTTCGGATCATCTGCATGCCGCCGCGCGGACACGCTCGGCCGATTTCGTCACCGCCAGGGACTATGTCGAGCTGCTGCACGCGACCGGCCAGCTCCACGAGGCGCAACTGCACGGCTTCGCCAAGGAAGCCAGCTTCGACAAGGTCACGCTGGCGCTGTCATTGATGTGCAAGCTGCCGCTCGACGTGGTCGAGCGCGCCTTCGTGCGCAACCAGCCGGACCAGCTCCTGGTGCTCGCCAAGGCGCTCGACTTGTCCTGGGTCACGACGACGACGCTGCTGTTCATGCAGGCGAGCGCCAGCGGCAGCGCACGCCCACAGCTCGACCAGCATCTGGCGAGCTTCTCGCAGCTGCAGCCGCGCATGGCGCAGAGCACGTTGCAGAGCTATCGGACGCGGCAGCGCGCGGCCGAGTAGCAAACAACCAAACAACACAGCCTCATGAAAAGACCCCGCGGCTCGCGCCGCGGGGTCTTCGCTCGTCAAGACGCGTCGGCGCGCCTCAATGCGCGAGGATCGCCAGCAGCAGCAGGGCCACGATGTTGGTGATCTTGATCATCGGGTTCACCGCGGGGCCCGCGGTGTCCTTGTAGGGATCGCCGACGGTGTCACCGGTGACCGCAGCCTTATGAGCATCGGAGCCCTTGCCGCCGAAATGGCCGTCCTCGATGTACTTCTTGGCGTTGTCCCAGGCGCCGCCGCCGGAGGTCATCGAGATCGCGACGAACAGGCCGGTGACGATGACGCCGAGCAGCATGGCGCCGACGGCCGAGAACGCTGCCGACTTGCCGGCCGCGCCACCGCCTGCGATCGCGTAGATCAGGAAGTAGACGACGATCGGCGACAGCACCGGCAGCAGCGAGGGAATGATCATCTCCTTGATCGCCGCCTTGGTCAGCAGGTCGACGGCCTTGCCGTAATCCGGCTTGTCGGCGCCCTGCATGATGCCGGGCTTCTCGCGGAACTGGCGGCGCACCTCCTCGACGATCGCGCCGGCGGCACGGCCGACCGCGGTCATGCCCATCGCGCCGAACAGATACGGCAGCAGGCCGCCGAACAGCAGACCGACCACGACATACGGGTTGTTCAGCGAGAAGTCCGGCTTGATCCCCGCGAAATAGGGATGGTGCGCCGAATCCGCGATGAAGAACTGCAGGTCCTGGTTATAGGCCGCGAACAGCACCAGGGCGCCGAGACCGGCGGAGCCGATCGCGTAGCCCTTCGTGACCGCCTTGGTGGTGTTGCCGACTGCGTCGAGCGCGTCGGTCGACTTGCGGACCTCCTTGGGCAGGCCGGCCATTTCGGCAATGCCGCCGGCGTTGTCCGTCACCGGGCCGAAGGCGTCGAGCGCGACGATCATGCCGGCCAGCGCCAGCATCGTCGTGGTCGCGATCGCGATGCCGAACAGGCCGGCGAGGCTGTAGGTGACCAGGATGCCGGCGATGATGACGATCGCGGGCAGCGCAGTCGACTCCATTGAGATGGCGAGGCCCTGGATCACATTGGTGCCGTGACCGGTGACCGAGGCGGCCGCGATCGACTTCACCGGGCGGAAGTCGGTGCCGGTGTAGTATTCGGTGATCCAGATGATCAGGCCGGTGACGACGAGGCCGACGACACCGCAGACGAACAGCGCCGTGCCCGTGTAGTCGACGCCCTCGAGCTTGCCGAAGCCGATCAGCCACCCGATCGCCAGCGCGACGCCGCCGAGCGAGAGCACGCCGGTCGCGATCAGGCCCTTGTACAGCGCGCCCATGATCGACTGGCTGGCGCCGAGCTTGACGAAGAAAGTGCCGGCGATCGAGGTGATGATGCAGATGCCGCCGATGGCGAGCGGCAGGGTCATCATGTTCGCCAGCAGCGACGACTTGGCGAAGAAGATGGCCGCCAGCACCATGGTGGCGACCGCGGTCACCGCGTAGGTCTCGAACAGGTCGGCGGCCATGCCGGCGCAGTCACCGACGTTGTCGCCGACGTTGTCGGCGATGGTCGCGGGGTTGCGCGGATCGTCCTCGGGAATGCCGGCCTCGACCTTGCCGACGAGGTCACCACCGACGTCGGCACCCTTGGTGAAGATGCCGCCGCCGAGACGGGCGAAGATCGAAATCAGCGAGGCGCCGAAGCCGAGCGCGACCAGTGCGTCGATGACGGTGCGGCTGTCGGGTGCGAGCTTCATGAAGCCGGTGAGGATGCCGAAATAGATGGTGACGCCGAGCAGCGCGAGACCGGCCACGAGCAGACCGGTGATGGCGCCGGCCTTGAAGGCGAGCTCCAGGCCGCCGGCGAGCGAGGTGATGGCCGCCTGTGCCGTGCGGACGTTGGCGCGCACCGAGACGTTCATGCCGATGAAACCGGCCGCGCCGGAGAGGATCGCGCCGATCGCAAAGCCGATCGCGACGAGCATGCCGAGGAAATACGCAAGGAGCACGAAGATCACGACACCGACGATTCCGATCGTCGTATATTGGCGGCGAAGATAGGCCTGCGCGCCCTCACGCACGGCCGCCGCGATTTCCTGCATGCGCGCATTGCCGGCGTCCGCGCTGAGCACCGATTGTGTGGCCCAGATCGCATAGACGATCGACAGCGCTCCGCAGAGCACGATCACCCATAAAGCTGACATTTAGTTTCCTCGGCTCTTTGCTTTTTCTAACTACGTCACGCCGCGATGGTGCGACGCACGCCCCCTGTCAGGCCGCTCCGGGCGGAGCCGCCTCGAACATCATGAAGCTTGCCAAAATCGCCATGATGACGCAACGCCGCGACGCCTGAACCGCTCCAAATTCAGACGCTTCTTTGGTCGCATTGTGCGGTGCAAATAGGTGTCAGAAGTGGCTGAAGGACAACCGCGTCAGTGTGACGGGACGGCCCTGCCCGTCCAGGAAGCGCGGGGCTCGCGCCCCTTCGACGATGGCGCCGATGTCGGTGACGGCAACGCCCGCCGTCTCGGCTGCGGCACGGAACGCTGCGCATTGCGCTGCGGGAACAGTGCAGAGGATCTCGTAATCGTCGCCGCCGGAGATCATGCTTTCAAGCTGCGCGGCCCCGACAGCAAGCAGCTTCGCCGCTGCCGGCGATCGTGGAATATCGGACAGCGCGATGTCGGCGCTCACGGAAGAGGCGGCGCAGAGCTTTGTCAGGTCGCCTGCGAGGCCATCAGAGACGTCCATCGAGGCGGTCGCGCAGTCTCTCACGGCCGCGGCCAGTGCATTGCGCGGCTGCGGCGTGCGATAACGGCCGATCAGCATATCCCGCGCGGCGGCATCGTCGGCCAGCGCCGTGGCCTCGGCTGTGCCCGTCAGGATGCGCAGGCCGAGCAAGGCGTCGCCGATGGTCCCGGTCACCATCACCCGGTCGCCGGGACGCGCGCCGAAGCGATGCACCATCCGGCCCCTGGGCACCCTCCCCCAAGCCGCGATCGAGATCATCACGGGACCGGGCGTCGACACGGTGTCGCCGCCGAGCAGCGGACAGCCGAACGCCGCCGCGTCCTCGCCGAGGCCACGCGCGAACTCCGACAGCCACGCGTCGTCCTTCTCGCGCAGCGCCAGCGTCAGGACGAAGCCGGCGGGCACCGCACCCTTGGCGGCGAGATCGGACAGGTTCACCCGCAGCGCCTTGCGCGCGATGGTGTCGGGGGGATCGTTGGCGAGATAATGGACGCCTTCGACGATGGCGTCGGTCTTGACGACGATGTCGTCACCATTGGCCGGAATGATCGCGGCATCGTCGACGAGGCCGAAGGCGCCGGGGTCGGTCGCCAGCGGCTTGAAGTAGCGGGCGATCAGGGAATCTTCGCCGGAGGCGTCGCGGGTCACGCGCTCGTCCCCCACACTTTGCACACTCTGCTGTCATCGCCCGGCTCGACCGGGGGATCCAGTACGCCGCGGCCCTTCCCTATCCCTTGAACGTCTGTGGAATACGGGATCACCCCCCGTCGCGGGAGATGACAGTCGAGGAAAGAGACTGGCATCGCGCCGGTTCGCAGCGATCGTGCTCCGGCGCCGCCCATCGCTACTTCGGCCCCATCTCGTCGGCGCGGTATTGCCGGGCGAGTTGCTCCAGCACGGCGTTGACCATGCCGGTCTCGTCGCGCTCGACAAAGGCATGGGCGATGTCGACATATTCGGACACGACGACCCGCGCCGGAATGTCCTTGCGCCGCTCCAGCTCATAGGCGCCGGCGCGCAGCACCGCGCGCAAGATCGCCTCGATCCGCTGCAGCGGCCAGCCGCGCTCCAGCGCCGTATCGAGCACCGGATCGATCTTGGTCTGGTCGCGCACCACGCCGGAGACGATGTCGCGGAAGAAGGCGGCCTCGGCCGGCAGATACTGCTCGCCCTCGACCTCGTTGCCGAGCCAGTGGCTCTCGAACTCGGCCAGGACGTCGTTGATGCCGGCGCCCGCGATGTCCATCTGGTAGAGCGCCTGCACGGCGGCGAGACGGGCGGCGCCACGGCGATTGGCCTTGCGGTCGCCGGCACGGACCGGGCCCTTGAATGGCTTGCTGCTCTCGGCCATGTCAGCCTCGCGCCAGACGGCGTTTGATGCGCAGCACGGCGAGCGCGGCGCGGGCGGCATCGCCGCCCTTGTTCATCTCGGAGACGCGGGCGCGCGCCCACGCCTGGTCCTCATTGTTGACGGTGAGGATGCCGTTGCCGAGCGGCAGGCCGCGCGCCACCGACAGATCCATCAGGGCTCGCGAGGATTCCTGCGACACGATCTCGAAATGGATGGTGTCGCCACGGATGACGCAGCCGAGCGCGATCGCGAGGTCATAGGGCTTGCCGGCCTTCGCGGCAGCATCGAGCGCAATGGCAATAGTCGCCGGAATCTCCAACGAGCCGGTGACGGTGAGAACATCATAGCCCACGCCCGCCGCCTTCAGCTCGGCGGTGGCGCCCTCCAGCAGGGCGTCCTGAAGGTCATCGTAGAAGCGGGCCTCGACGATCAGCGCGCGGGCGCCGGAGATGTCGGTCTGGTCTTTGAGCGGCGCGCGCCGTGCGTCTGCCATGGTTCTGTTTCCATTGTCTTCAGGTGCCTCGCCCCAATGGAGCGGCCATCCGGCCGCGTCGCGAAGGGCGAGATGAAATCGGCCTCATGCTGCGAGACGACACATCGGCGCCTCCTCGCCATGAGGGCTGGCCTTGTAGGCGCGAGCGCCCGCAAAGCCAAGACGGAAAGCCCCCTTCGAGGCTACTTCATTTCCGTGAGGCGCGCGGCATAGCGCGCCATCAGGTCGACCTCGAGATTGACCTCGCTGCCGGCCTGCCAGGACGACAGCGTGGTGACCGACAGCGTATGCGGAATGATCAGCACCGAGAAGACCAGTTCGTCGACGGTGTTGACCGTGAGCGAGACGCCGTCGAGGGTTACTGAGCCCTTGGTGGCGATGAAGCGCGCCAGATCCCGCGTCGTCCTGAAAACGAACCGCGCCATGTCCGGCAGGTTCTCTCGGCTGACGATGGTCGCGATGCCATCGACATGGCCGGAGACGATGTGGCCGCCGAGCTCGTCGCCGATCTTCAGCGCCCGCTCGAGGTTCAGCTTCGTGCCGACGCGCCAGTGCTTGGCGGTGGTCAGCGCCAGCGTCTCCGCGGCGGCATCGACCTCGAACCAGGTCTTTCCATCGGTGACGCCGGACTGCACGACCGTGAGGCAGACGCCGTTATTGGCGATCGACGCGCCATCGGCGATGCCGGCCTGATCATAGTGGCAGGCAATGCGCAGCCGATGCAGCTTTCCTTCGGTCCGCGGCGTCAGGCTGACGATCTCGCCGATGTCGGTGACGATGCCTGTGAACATTAGGCGCGCTCGTAAATCGTAAGGGTATCGGGATCGAGCGTCTCGCTAGCACGAACGCGATAGGCCGGCGACTGCGTGATTGCGGTCAGCGGCAATGCGTCCAGCGCAGCGATCCCGTCACCTCCGATCTCGCCGGGGCCGCGCAGGAGCCAGATCTCATCGACCAGGCCGCTTGCCATGAAAGATGATGCGACGCGGCTGCCGCCTTCGATCATCAGACGCGTGACGCCGCGTTCCGCCAGCGCCTTGAGCACGGCCGGCGGCTCCAGCGCCGACGGGTCGGCCTGCGGCGGGACACGGATCACCTGCGCACCGGCGGCGCCCAGCCGGGTCGCCGTGGCCGGCTCGGCCACCTCGGACGCGACGAGCCAGAGCGGCGTCGTGCGTGCGGATTGCATCAATCGGCTCGCAGCCGGAAGGCGGAGCATCGGATCGAGCACGATCCGGACCGGCGAGCGCGCCTCCATGCCCGGCAGCCGGCAGGTCAGCAGCGGATCGTCGGCGATCGCGGTGCGCACCCCGATCAGGAGGGCGTCGCTCTGGGCCCGCAGCAGATGCACGCGGGTCCGCGCTGCCTCGCCGGTAATGGCCACCGGCTTGTTGCCGGCGGCTGCGATCTTGTCATCGGCGGAGACCGCGAGCTTCAGGATCACGTGCGGCCGTCCGTCGCGGATGCGGCGGAAATGGCCGGCATGATCACGCTTGGCGTCCGCCGAGCAGAGGCCGACCTCGACCTGAATACCCGCGGCGCGCAGCTTCGCATGCCCCTGCCCTGCGACCTCGGGATTGGGGTCCTCGATCGCCGAGACGACGCGGCTGATGCCGGCGGCGATGACCGCATCCACGCAAGGCGGCGACTTGCCGAAATGCGAGCACGGCTCCAGCGTCACGTAGAGGGTGGCGCCCTTGGCGGCCTCGCCGGCGCGCTTCAAGGCCTCGGGCTCGCCATGAGGGCGTCCACCGGGCTGGGTCCAGCCGCGGCCGACGATCACGCCGTCCTTGACCACCACAGCGCCGACGGCGGGATTGGGCCAAGTCCGCCCCAGCCCACGACGGCCGAGCGACAGCGCCAGCTGCATGAAGCGGCGGTCGGCGTCCTTCTGCGCCTTCAGCTTCTCGCCGACCTGATCGACCAGAACCCGGAAGATCATTTGCGGACCGGCGCGAGGCGCGGTGCTTCGTCCTCGGCCGAGAGCTCGCCGAGCACGGCCTCGAAATCCTTGGCCTCGCGGAAATTGCGATAGACCGAGGCGAAGCGGACATAGGCGACGTCGTCGAGATCGCGCAGATGCTCCATCACGATCTCGCCGATCGCCTCCGAGGACACCTCGGATTCGCCGCCACTCTCGAGCTCGCGCACGATCGCCGAGACCATCTTCTCGACCCGCTCCGGATCGACCGAGCGCTTGCGCAGCGAGATCTGCACCGAGCGCATCAGCTTGTCGCGGTCGAACGGCACGCGACGGCCGTTGCGCTTGATGACGGTCAGTTCGCGCAGCTGCACCCGCTCGAAGGTCGTGAAGCGGAAATTGCAGGTGACGCAGACCCGCCGCCGCCGGATCACCGAGGAATCCTCGGTGGGGCGGGAGTCCTTCACCTGCGTATCGAGGCTGTTGCAGCTCGGGCAGCGCATTGTGGCTTCAAGCCTTACTGGTAGATCGGAAACCGGTCGGTCAGCGCCTTCACCTTCTGCTTGACCGCGGCTTCGACCAGCGGCGCGCTGCCGTCCGGCGCCTGCGCGATCGCGTTCAACACCTCGGCGATCAGGCTGCCGACCTGCTGGAATTCGGCGACGCCGAAGCCGCGGGTGGTCGCCGCCGGCGTGCCGAGGCGCAGGCCGGACGTGACGAACGGCTTCTCGGGATCGAACGGGATGCCGTTCTTGTTGCAGGTGATGCCGGCGCGGACCAGGGCCTTCTCCGAGATGTTGCCCTTCAGCCCCTTGGGCCGGAGGTCGACCAGCATCAAATGGTTGTCGGTGCCGCCGGAGACGATGTCGAAGCCGTGGGCGCGCAGCGATTCCGCCAGCGCCTTCGCGTTCTCGACGATGTTCTTCGCGTAAGTCTTGAACTCCGGCCGCAGCGCCTCGGCGAACGCCACCGCCTTGGCGGCGATCACGTGCATCAGCGGGCCGCCCTGCAGACCCGGGAAGATCGCCGAGTTGAACTTCTTGGTGAACTGCTCGTCGTTCCACAAGATCAGGCCGCCGCGCGGGCCGCGCAGCGACTTGTGCGTGGTGGTGGTGGTGACGTGGGCGTACGGCACCGGCGAGGCATGGACGCCACCGGCGACGAGGCCCGCGAAATGCGCCATGTCGACCAGAAGGTAGGCTCCGACGTGGTCTGCGATCTCGCGGAAGCGCTTGAAATCCCACGGGCGCGAATAGGCGCTGCCGCCGGCGATGATCAGCTTCGGCTTGACCTCCTCGGCCTGCTTGGCGACCGCATCCATGTCGATCAGCTGGTCGTCGCGGCGGACCGTGTAATGCGCGGCCTTGAACCACTTGCCGGACATGTTGACCGGCGAGCCGTGGGTCAGATGGCCGCCGGCGGCGAGGTCGAGGCCCATGAAGGTGTCGCCGGGCTGCAGCAGCGCCAGGAACACGGCCTGGTTCATCTGGCTGCCCGAGTTCGGCTGGACGTTGGCGAAATTGGCGCCGAACAGCTTCTTGGCGCGGTCGATCGCGAGGTTCTCGGCGACGTCGACCCATTCGCAGCCGCCGTAATAGCGCGCGCCCGGATACCCTTCCGCGTACTTGTTGGTCATCACCGAGCCCTGGGCCTCGAGGACCGCCCGGCTGACAATGTTCTCCGAGGCGATCAGCTCGATTTCGTGCCGTTGCCGACCGAGCTCACCCTTGATGGCGGCGGCGATCTCGGGATCGGCCTCGGCCAAGGTGGCGGAAAAGAAGGAATCGACGGACGAAGCGGGCTTGGCGCTGGAAGCGGTCATCGGCGGAATATCTCCACGTCCGCAAGGCCTTAGGCGGCCGGCGGTCGGTTCAGTGAAGGCGGTCGGAAAAGACCCCTGCCCTTACCATACGGGCGGCGGCAGGCCAAGGGACAGGCCAGCCGTTGGGGTCGCCCTCGGGCGTTTATGCCAGATATGGTGGACGAGCGGCAGACAAAAGACCTGCGCTGGACGCTAGGCCCCGCCGCACATATGGGGATCATCCTGCATGGTCCAGGACTCGTTCGTTCTCAGATTGGTGGTCTCATGGACGCGGCCGCGATTGTCGCCGGGCGGACAATCCTTGGGAAACGAGACCAGGCACATCCGGACGCGATCGCCGACCTTGGAATGCGCCAGCGCCGCGTTCCACTCTCGAGAGACCTGGGTATCCTTGTTGGTGTACCGGACATAGCTGCCGCGATCCTTGCCGGGCTTGGGTCGCTTGCTCGGGAGCCGGTCATTGGGACCGTCCGCGTAGGACACGCCGATTTCGGCGATCGTGCGCTCTGCGCATTCGCCGACCTTGGTTGGGTTCTCTACCATCACCGGTGCGGCCGCAGCCACCGGCGCTGCCGCATCGATCGCCGGAGTCTCGTTCTGCGAGCAGGTCGCGATCATCAACAGCGGTACGAAAACGACGCGTGACATCCCGAACATGTGCCCCCAAAAACAAACAACCTGCATGAAACCGGACGGTCTCATACAGGTTGTCGGTATCATGAGGCAAGCGTCGCGCGAGCAATCTCGCGCCGAAGACATCAGAGGCCGGTGTAGCCCGCCTTCACCGGATCGACGCGACCGTCGAGCTGGCGAAGATAGGTCAGGCCGCACACGGTGAGACGATGCGGGTCGCGCTCGCCGGCTTCGAACAGCGTCTGGATGTAGGCGCTCACCTTGCGGCGCGCCTCGTCGCTCGCCGCAGCGGTGCGGTTCGCCAGCAGGTCGTAGGTGTGCATGATGCGATCGATGGCGGCTTCCATATCATCCCCTCTTGAACGTCAGGCCGTCAGGCAGACTTGAACATCGAAATCGCCTTGTTGGCGAGCTTGAGCTTGTTGAATTCTCCGCGGTGAATCAGTTGAACGATGATGTCGACAAGTCTTTCGTTCGGCGTGAACTCCTCCGGCATCTCGCCAGAGAGACGCAGATAGTTGGAGGCGATGGCATAAGCATCGCCGACCATCGCCACGTTCATGACTTGCATTCCGGCATCGTGCAGCATGGTCCGACCTCCGGTCCAAGGACATAAGCCCAGGAGCCTTGATTGGTTCCAATTCGGACCGGGGATTTTGCCAAACGAACACGAAAAAGCGCCGGCCGAAGGGGCCGGCGCAAGAACGACTTCCAGACGATCAACGACTGTCCGGTCTTGGCTCTCGAGGTCGGAGCCGGCTCAACCGAGACGATGAGGCCTGCTCAGAGGCGATAGAGGATCTGATCGGTCCAGAACCGCTCGAGACGATGCAGCGACTTGTTCAGCGTCGAGAACTCCTCGCTGGAAATGCCGCCGACCTGCTCCACGGTCTTGACGTGCTTCTGATACAGCGAGTCGACGATGCGGCGGATCTCCTGGCCCTGCGGGGTCAGGCGGATGCGGACCGAGCGGCGATCGACGCGCGAGCGCTGGTGATCGAGGAAGCCGAGCTCGACCAGCTTCTTCAGGTTGTAGGAGACGTTGGAGCCGAGATAGTAGCCGCGCGTGCGCAGCTCGCCCGCGGTCAGCTCCTTGTCGCCGATGTTATAGAGCAGCAGCGCCTGGACCGAATTGATGTCGGAACGACCACGGCGGTCGAACTCGTCCTTGATGACGTCGAGCAGGCGGCGATGCAGCCGCTCCACCAGCGTCAGAGCTTCCAGATAGAGCGACTGGACGGTGCCGCCCTGGCCCGGCGCAGCAGTCTCCACGGCCGTCGCAACGGCTTTCATCATGACACTTCCCCTGTCGTCGTTTTTGTCGACTTATTCGACGAAACTTTTGTCCCGTCTGATAGAACGAACTTAAGGGGCGTGCTTTGAAGATCGCCTTAAATAAGAGCATAAAGAGAGAATGAATCGCGGAGAGTGAATCCTCTTTTAATTCAGTAATTACAGAGGCTTTTGCAATAGTCCGTTGACGGTCGAGGCGCGATGTTCGCGCTCTGTTTCACCCACCTGTCGCATTACAAAACACGCTTGGGTAGCGCCGCTAAGGTCTCTGTAACAGCTGTGGCAGGCGCTCTTAAGGTGTTCGAAACATTACTTGCATGGCGCTGAAAAGATTTACAGCGTGCAACGAATTTTTCGCACGACCTATGGTGGCCGCTCCCGGGCCGCCATCCAGGCCAGCACGAGGTAGGCGGCGAGCATGATTGCCTCGCCCGCGACCACCAGCAGATTGCCGCCGTAGATGCCCGGGAACATCAGCTCGATCACCGCCATCGACACCACCGTGGTGAGCCACACCACTGCGCCCCACGGCGTGGCGAGCCACAGGCCCACGGCGGCGACGAGCTCGATGACCGCGAAATAGACCGTCGCAGCCTGCCAGGCCATCGCCTGGTTTTCGAACGCGTCGTCCTCGCCGCCGATGAAGCCGGTCACCTGGGCCCAGTGGTACAGGCCCTTGGCGATCGAGAGCATGGCCATGACCCGCAGGAACAGCACGAGCCGCCGCGTCCAGACATTGTCGTCGCTCTCGCGCCGATCCGAGGACATGGCGGCAATCGACATGGCGGCGTTGTCACGTGCCAGATCTCGCGCCGAGGGAATCTCAGCCATGGCGGCTCGAGCAGAACAGGATGGTCGTCATTGGGGCCTCTCAAGACCAGGAGCGTGGCGATTCTTGGCCGGCCGGCACCGTGAAAGCAACCGGGCCGGAAATCAACCCGGGCCGCTTGCGTCAGGTCAAGTGACGGGCGACGGCCGAAGTGCTACAGATTGTTGGAATTACAACAAATCAAATCCGGCTCGCCGGCCAGCTCAAGGAGCCAGCACCCATGGCGATCAAATTCGGCCGCCCGATCGACCTGCGCGACACCGCGCGCAATCCGGCCACTGCACCGACACCGGCGCTCGAGCTGACCATCCGTCCCCGCCGCAACCGCAAGGCCGAGTGGGCCCGCCGGCTGGTGCGCGAGAACGTGCTCACCACCGACGATCTGATCTGGCCCCTGTTCGTGGTGCAGGGCGACCGGACCCGCAGCACCGTCGCCTCGATGCCGGGCGTGGAGCGGCTGAGCGTCGACGAGATCGTCCGCGATGCCGAACGCGCGGTTAGGCTCGACATCCCCTGCATCGCACTGTTCCCCTATACCGAGCCGTCGCTGCGCGACGAGCACGGCTCCGAGGCCTGCAACCCGGACAACCTGGTCTGCCAGGCGGTGCGCGCGATCAAGAAGGAGTTCCCGGAGATCGGCGTGCTCTGCGACGTCGCGCTGGACCCTTTCACCAGTCACGGTCATGACGGCCTGATCCGGGACGGCCGCATCCTCAACGACGAGACCGTCGCCGTGCTGGTGCGCCAGGCCCTGGTCCAGGCCGAGGCCGGCTGCGACATCATTGCGCCGTCCGACATGATGGACGGCCGGGTCGGCGCGATCCGCCAGGCTTTGGATCAAGCCGGTTTCCTCGACGTGCAGATCATGGCCTATGCAGCCAAATATGCATCCGCCTTCTACGGCCCGTTCCGCGACGCGATCGGCTCGGCCAAGACGCTCACTGGCGACAAGCGCACCTACCAGATGGACAGCGCCAATAGCGACGAGGCCCTGCGCGAGGTCGAGCTCGACATCGCCGAGGGCGCCGACATGGTGATGGTCAAGCCGGGCATGCCCTATCTCGACGTCGTCAGGCGCGTGAAGGACACGTTCAGCATGCCGACCTTCGCCTATCAGGTGTCGGGCGAATACGCGATGATCGCGGCGGCCGCCAACAATGGCTGGATCGACGGCGATCGGGCGATGATGGAGAGCCTGCTGGCCTTCAAGCGCGCCGGCGCCGACGGTGTGCTCACCTATTTCGCCCCGCAAGCCGCCGAACGGCTGCGGCAGCAGCGTTGAGGAGGCGCTGGGATCTTTCGGGACCCGCCGGTCTTTGAGCACGCCGATCCTTTCGCGTGCGCGAACCGCCGGGTCGCGGAGAGGGCTCAGAAGTCGCGAAATGGCCGGAAATTTGCCGCGCCTCCTGCAAGAACGGCCCTTGCAAGCGCAAGTCGGGTTCCCATGTGCTGGGTGCCAATCCGGAGGGCTTATTCATGGCGTATATGGGCTCAGGCGATAGCAATGGCGGTCCCGGCCCTCGGCCGCACGCCTACGATCCCTATCAGCAGCCGGAATTGTTTCGCGGCGTGCTGACGCGGCGGATGATCGCATTCCTGATCGATCTCCTGGTGCTCTCGGTCCCGGTGATCCTGGCGGTGATCTTCATTGCCGTGTTCGGCGTGGTCACGCTGGGTCTCGGCTGGGCGTTGTTCTGGCTGGTGTCGCCGGCTTCAGTGATCTGGGCCATCGTCTACTACGGCGCAACGATCGGCGGGCCGAACTCGGCGACGATCGGCATGCGGGTGATGGATCTGGAGGTGCGGACCTGGTACGGCGCGCCGGGCTACTTTGTGCTCGGTGCCGTGCATGCCGTCTGCTTCTGGATCTCGGTCTCGGTGTTGTCGCCGCTCGTGCTGCTGGTCGGACTGTTCAACAGCCGCCGCCGGCTGCTGCACGATTTCGTGCTCGGCACCGTCGTGATCAACACGTCCGTGCGCTCGCAAGTGACTGAACCGGCTCGTACCTGATGAGACGTCCGGTGGCACAGCAAAAGCGATTGACCGGCCGCCTCCGGAGCGCAATTCTGTTGATGATCGCCTCGGAGGCTCACGACGTTCCTTGACCCAGCATTCGCGTGACACCCCGCAATTCTACCTGACCGCGCCCTCGCCCTGCCCGTATCTGCCGGGCCGGCAGGAACGCAAGGTGTTCACGCATCTGGTCGGCGACAAGGCGACCGATCTCAACGACCTTCTCACCCATGGCGGCTTCCGTCGCAGCCAGTCGATCGCCTACCGACCGGCCTGCGACCAGTGCCGCGCTTGCGTGTCCGTCCGCGTGATCGCCAACGAATTCCGCCCCTCGCGCAACTTCCGGAAGGTGCTCGCGCGCAACTCCGATCTGGTCGGCGAGCAGCGCAGCGCCGTGCCGACCTCCGAGCAATATTCGATCTTCCGCGGCTATCTCGATCAGCGCCATCGCCATGGCGGCATGGCCGACATGACGGTGCTCGATTACGCCATGATGGTCGAGGACAGCCATGTCGAGACGAGAATCATCGAGTACCGCCGCCGCAATCTGAGCAACGGTCCGAACGCCAGGGGCGGCGAGTTGGTCGCGGTCGCCCTGACCGACGTGCTCAGCGATGGCCTGTCGATGGTGTACTCGTTCTTCGACCCGTCGGAGACCACGCGCTCGCTCGGCACCTTCATGATCCTCGACCACATCGCCCGGGCGCGGCGCCAGGGCCTGCCCTACGTCTATCTCGGCTATTGGATCGAGGGTTCGAAGAAGATGGACTACAAGAGCCGCTATCTGCCGCAACAACGGCTCGCGGCTGCCGGCTGGCTGCGCGTGGATGCCGAAGGCGACATCGCACCCGAGCCGCAGGACTAGAGGGATGCAGTAGCGAGTGGGGAGTAGAGGTCCTTCGAAATCTCCTGTTCGCTCCTCCCTGCGCGCCACCTCTAGCCCGTGGCCAGATCCCACACCAGCTTGGCATTGAGCGCGATGATCACCACCGCGATCAAGGTCGCAATCGCCGTCAGCCAGCGCGGCGCCACGAACTGCCCCATCTTGGCCCGGCTCGCGGTGAGCAGCACCAGCGGCACGATGGCGAACGGCAGTTGCAGGCTGAGCACGACCTGACTGAGGATCAGGAGCTGCCCGGTCGCCTTCTCGCCGGCCCAGATCGTCACCACCACGGCCGGCACGATTGCGATCATGCGGGTGATCAGCCGGCGCAGCCAGGGCGCGACCCGCCAGTGAAGAAAGCCCTCCATCACGATCTGGCCGGACAGTGTCGCGGTGATCGTCGAATTCAGGCCGCAGCACAACAGCGCGATCGCAAACAGCGTCGGCGCCAGCGTCGACCCGAGCAGCGGCGCCAGGAAGGAATACGCCTGGTCAAGCTCGGCGACGTCGCGTTGTCCGGTGCGGTGGAACGTCGCCGCCGCCAGGATCAGGATCGAGGCGTTGATGGTCAGCGCCAGGCACAGCGCGATGGTGGAATCGATCGTGGAGAGCGTGATCGCCTCGCGCTTGTCCTCTGGGCTGTCGCCGTAGCCGCGCGTCTGGACCAGGCCTGAGTGGAGATACAAATTGTGCGGCATCACGGTGGCGCCGAGAATGCCGAGCGCCAGATAGAGCATCTCCGGATTGGCGATCAGCTGTCCGCTGGGAACGAAGCCCTTCACCACCTCGGCCCAGTCCGGCTGCGCCATCGCGATCTGGATCGCGAAGCACAGCGCGATGATGCCGAGCAGCGCGACCACGAACGCCTCGATCCAGCGGAAGCCGAACGCCTGCAGCGCCAGGATCAGGAAGACGTCGAGTGCGGTGACGCAGACGCCGATCGACAGCGGCAGCCCGAACAGCAGGCTGAGACCGATCGCAGTACCGATCACTTCCGCGAGGTCGGTGGCCGTGATCGCGATCTCCGCCGACAGCCAAAGCGGCACCGAGACCCAGCGCGGGGTGGAGTCGCGACAGGCCTGGGCGAGGTCGCGGCCGGTGGCGACGCCGAGCCGCGTGCACAGCGACTGCAGCACGATCGCCATCAGGTTGGACAGCAGCGCGACCGAGAGCAGGACGTAGCCGAACTTGGCACCGCCGGCCAGCGACGTTGCCCAATTGCCGGGGTCCATATAGCCGACGGCGACGAGGTAACCGGGTCCGAGAAAGGCCAGCAGCTTGCGCCAGAGCGACCCTTTTGTCGCGGTTCGTACCGTCGCGAACATGTCGCCGAGAGACGGATCGCCGCGCTCACCGCGCCAGCCTCCGTTCATCAGGCGGTCGCTCGGCGGAACCATGGCGTGCAGCTGCGAAAGGTCTGACGATTTTGCGTCCATGGCGCTATCCTGGACGAAACCGACGTTTAATGCAACTTACTTGCAAGTGCGACTTGCCCATGTGGCGGTGCCACATAGAGATGCTGGAAATCCTCCGATACCGCTTCATCATTGCGAAAGCTCGTCCCTGCCGATTCGCGGCCCGCCTCCTCGAGGCGGCCCCATCGGCGACGGGCGCCACTTCCCACTGACGGGATCCACCATGCTCTCTACCCAACTCGGGCTCCGACCGGTCACGAACGCGCCCGTGCCTTGCAAGATCTGTGACGGTCCTGCCTCGCTCTACGGCGTGGTCGACATGAACCGCCCCTGCCAGACGGCCCATGCCCATCGCCCGCCGCTGGCCGGCGTACCAATCTACTACCGGCGCTGCGCGGATTGCGGCTTCCTGTTCACGGACGCCTTCGACGACTGGAGCATTGAGCAGTTCAAGACCCACATTTACAACGACGGCTACGAAGCCGTGGATCCGGACTATCGGATCAAGCGGCCGACCGACAATGCGGCGGCCGTGGCCCGCTTCTGGGCGCCACACAAGGCCGGAATGCGGGTGCTCGACTTCGGCGGCGGCAACGACTTGTTCTGCACCGGCCTGCGCGCTCAAGGCTTCGCGGAAGCGGTCACCTATGATCCGATGGTGGCCGAGCACGCAACCCGACCCGATCGCAAGTTCGATCTCGTCACCTGCTTCGAGACGCTGGAGCACGTGCCTGATCCGCTGGCGACGATCGGAGCCATGGCGGCCTGCGTGGCCGAACCGGGCGCGGTGTTCTACTCGACGTTGACCCAGCCGGACGACTTCGAAAGCCAGGGCATGTCCTGGTGGTACATCGCGCCGCGCAACGGCCACATCTCGATCTACACCCAGCATGCGCTGGCGCTGGCCTGGCACCGGTTCGGCTTCAAGACGGCGCCGCTGAATGCCGGCACGCATCTGGCGTTCCGCACGCTGCCACCGGAATGGGGATTGGCCGAGGCACCGACCGCGGCGTAGGCCGTCCGCAGCACGACGGCCGATGCCGGAGATCAGGAAGCGGGTGGGCGCAGGGAGGCTGAGCGGCGATGATGGCCACATCATCACATCAGGTTCCTCTTCATGACTCCCTCGCCCGCCCTGCCCGCCGCCTTCCACCGCCTCGCCTGGTCGAACCTCACCGCGCAATCGGCCGAGCAGATCGCGCTCGCCGCAGCGCCGATCGTCGCGGTGCTCGCGCTCGGTGTCGGCGAGGGCGAGACTGGACTCTTGCAGACGGCACTGACCGCGCCCTTCGTGCTGTTCGCGATCCCTGCGGGGCTGCTCGCCGACCGGATGTCGCGACGGCTGCTGATGGCCCTGGCAGAGATGCTTCGCGCGCTGGCGCTGCTCGCGATCCTCATCGCCTTCGCGGCCGGCGCGCTCACGCTGCCGTTGCTGGCGGCGCTTGGATTCGCAGCGGTGTGCGGCACGGTGGTGTTCAGCGTCGCCGCGCCGGCCCTGGTGCCGAGCCTGGTCGCCCCCGCCCAGTTGGCGCCTGCGAATGCGCGCATCGAGCTTGCCCGTACCGTCGCCTTCGCCGCGGGGCCCGCGCTCGGCGGCGTGCTGGTCGGCTGGATCGGCGGCGCGCCCGCCTTCGGCTGCGCCGCTGCGCTCTCGCTGGTCGCAGCCGTCTGCCTGGCCGGCATCGCCGAGCCCGCCCGCGCGCCCGTGCCGCGCCGCCATCCGCTGGCCGACATCAGGGAAGGCGCCGCCTTCGTGCTGCATCATCCGCTGCTGCGGCCGGTGTTCGCAACCCAGTTCATCTTCAACACGGCCCATTTCCTGCTGCTCGCGGTGTTCGTGCCCTATGCAGTCCACCGGCTCGGCCTGTCGGCAGGAGGCGTCGGCTCGGTGCTGTCGATGTTCGGCGTCGGCATGGTGTGCGGCGCGCTGCTGGCGACGCGCATCATGCGGCTTCTGCCGTTCGGCACCGTCATCGGGCTCGGCCCCGTCACCGGCTTCGCCGCGGCGCTCGTGATGGCACTGACCACGTTCGTTCCCTCGCCTGTCCTTGCCGGGCTCAGCTTCTTCCTGCTCGGCGCCGGGCCGATCCTCTGGGTGATCTCGACCACGACGCTGCGGCAGTCGGTGACCCCGGCCGGCCTGCTCGGGCGGGTGTCGGCCATCAACATCCTGAGCTACGGCGCCCGTCCGCTGGGCTCGCTGCTCGGCGCGGTCGTCGGCGGCCGCTACGGCGCCGACACGTGTCTCTACCTCGTCGCCGCCATCTTCGGCCTGCAGGCGCTCGTCATCCTCGCCTCGCCGGTCGTGGCGATCGCGCGGCAACCGGAGCCGCAGCCCGCCTAGCGATAGACCAGGATCGGCACGGTCGAATGCGTCAGCACCTTCAAGGTCTCGCTGCCCAGGATCGCCGAGACGCCGCGCAGCCCATGCGAGGCCATCAGCACCAGATCGCAATGCTGCTTGCGGGCGGTCTCGACGATCGCCTCATAGGGCTTGTCGTGCTCGACGCAGAGCGTGGCGCAGGCGACGCCGGCCCGCTCGGCATCGTCCTTCACATGATCGAGATATTTCGCGGTCTGATCGGCCACCAGCGACTTGTATTGCGCGAGCGCCTTGGTCGCAGCGTGAGGATCGACGACCAGCGAATGCAGCGGCGTCGACACCACCAGCGCCGTGACCTTTGCGCCGGTCGCCTTGGCGAGCGCAATGCCGTGCTTGATCGCGGCCTTGGACAGATCGGAGCCATCGGTCGGCAGCAGAATATGTTTGTACATGAGCTTTCATCTCCCGGCAGAGGGATGCTGGGCAGACTCGCTTCGGCTGGGCATTGACGTGGGTCAAGGGTGCGACATCTCGTCCGCCAAGTAGTTCTCGTAGGCCCGCGTGGCCGAGGCGCTGCCGGCAATTTCCGGATCGAGCGTGAAGAGATCCTGCGCGCGGCCGATGCCGCGCAGCGCGTAGCGGCCGGTCGACACCAGGTAGCGGCGACTTTCGTCGTCGAGCCCCTCGCAGAATTCGGCGGACGCCAACAGTTCGCGATCGACCGAGCGGCACATCGAGGCGATGCGGCTGACCTCGTTGACGGCCGGTCCCACCACGGTGAAGTCGAGCCGGTCCTCGCTGCCAATATTGCCGTAGAACACCTCGCCGACATGCAGCCCGACATAGGCCGAGGTGACGGGCCGTCCCTCGCCGGCGCGCCGTGCGTTCAGCTTCAGGATGTTCAGCCGAAAGCGATGCTCGGCACGCAGCGCAGCCCGGCGGGCCGAGGCCATGTCGCCCCCGGTGAAGATCGCCAGCACGCCGTCGCCGATCAGCTTCAACACGTCGCCGCCGGACTCGTAGATCGCGTCGATCGAGGCTTCCGCATAGTCGTTGAGCAGCGGGATGATCTCGTCCGGCGATATGCTCTCACTGATCGCGGTCGAACTGCGCAGGTCGGAGAACCACAGCACCGCATTGATGCGCTCGGTGACACCGCGGGAAATCCGGCCGCGCAGCACCTGCTCCGACGCATCGCGGCCGAGATAGACGCGGCCAAGGGTTCGCACGATGTCGACCTGCTGCGCGGATTTGATCGTCAGCGCGAGCAGCGGGACCAGGTCGCGCAATGCGCCGACCTGCGTGTCGGTGAAGCCGCCGTCACGCCGCGTCAGCCAGTTCGAATAGAAGCAGTCCATCTGGCCGAGCGTGCCGGCTTCCCCGAACCGGTGCACGAAGGCGAGATAGTGCCGATGTCCCTGTGCGGAAAGCTCCTCGATGATCGGAAAATCGAGATGCGCACAATTCATGAAGTCAATGCTGAACTCGTCATGGCCGTTCTCCAGCATGTGGTGGAAGACCGAGCGCCGCCAATTCTGGGCCGCCTCTCCCTCATTGCTGGAGCCATATTCAAAGCTGTCGGCTTCGTTCGTGTCGAAATCGTTCCAGCGGAAGCCACGCCCCTCGAAAATCGGATGCAGCGTATCGATGATCGCAAGGCTGCGCGACAGTTCAAGCCCGGCCGCGCGACAGCGCTCGCAGAAGCCGCGCAGGATCTCGTTTTCCGGCGCGCCGGTCAGGCTCTGACCTACGAGCCAGTTCGCCACTTCGAGACGGGTCGCCGTATCCATGGTTTCAACTCACCAACGCGTCACGATCCGGAAGGCTTCAGGCAGGCCGGCTCACCACCTCGCCGTCCTCCTTGGTGAAGGAGGAGACGGGATGATCGAGCAGGTCGAGCACGAGTTCGGACGGGCGGCAGAGCCGCGCACCCCTGCTGGTCACCACGATCGGCCGGTTGATCAGGATGGGATGCGCGAGCATCGCCTCGATCAGCTGGTCGTCGGTCCATTTGGGATCGCCCAGCCCAAGCTCGGCATAGGGCGTGCCCTTCTCACGCAGCACGTCGCGCACCCTGACGCCCATCGCGTTGATCAGCGCAATCAGCTGTTCGCGGCTCGGCGGCGTCTTCAGATATTCGATCACCTCAGGCTCCTCGCCCGAGGCGCGGATCATCGCGAGCGTGTTGCGCGACGTGCCGCAGGCCGGATTGTGAAAGATCGTCACGGGCATGGGCTGTCCAGTCGTTGCGTTCCGAAGGCACATTCCCGTGCCGTGCGTCTCACCCCAGACATCGTGTCCCTGATGGTGCGGCCGCGATGCGGGAGATGGTCACTGTTATCACGGCGCCGCCGCCGGCCGGAATGGGAACTCCGCCGGTCGAGGGAAATCGCCGGCGCGATGTGCAGACTGGCAGGAAGGAGCTGACCCATCGCGGCTTACACCACGTCGGCAGGAGCGAGCTTGCAGGCGCAGCCATCGGCCTCGATCTGCAGGGTCGGATGCTGGATGTTGAAGCGATGTGACAGCTCGGCGCAGACGCGATGCAGGAACGCA
Organism: Bradyrhizobium sp. SZCCHNS1050; assembly: GCF_032484785.1. NCBI lineage: Bacteria > Pseudomonadati > Pseudomonadota > Alphaproteobacteria > Hyphomicrobiales > Nitrobacteraceae > Bradyrhizobium > Bradyrhizobium sp. SZCCHNS1050. Next base: position 43,520 of record NZ_JAUETR010000004.1, read on the forward strand.
TCATCCGTTCCGCCTGCCCGGACCAGATGCGCCGTCAGCGCGGTCTCGTTGGTGCTCATCGCCCAGACATGGAGGTCGTGCACCTCGCTGACGCCGTCGAGGGAGGCGAGATAATCGCGCACCTCCGGCAGCGCGATGTCGCGCGGCACGGCGTCGAGTGCCAGATTGACGCTGTCGCGGGCGAGCTCCCAGCCGCTCAACAGCACCACGAGCGCGATGACCAGGCTGACCGCCGGGTCGACCCACAGCCACCCCGTCCAGATCGTGACCAGTGCCGCGACGACCACGCCGAACGACACCGCGGCGTCGGCGGCCATGTGCAGGTAGGCGCCACGGATGTTGAGGTCGGTGTCGCGGCCGCGCATGAACAGCAGCGCGGTGGCGCCGTTGATGGCAATGCCGAGCGCGGCGACCCACAGCACGGTGATGCCGGCCACTTCGCCCGGATTGCGCAGGCGATCGAACGCCTCGACGGCGATGCCGCCGACCACCAGCAGCAGCAGCCCCGCATTGATCAGCGCCGCCAGGATCGAGGCGCGGCGATAGCCGTAGGTATGGCGGTCGGTCGGCCGCCGGCCCGACAGCCACAGGGCGCCCCAGGCCAGGAGCAGCGACATCACGTCGGACAGATTGTGGACCGCGTCCGAGATCAGGGCCAGTGAATGCGCGGCGTAGCCGAAAACGAGCTCGGCGATGACGAAGCCGGTATTGAGCGACACGCCGATCGCAAAGGCCGCGCCGAAGCTCGCCGGCGCATGGCTGTGGCCGGCGTGGCCATGGGCATGTGGGGGACCATGATCATGAGAATGGCCCTGGACGTGATGATGAGAATGCGAGTGCGCCATCCAACGTGTCCCCGGGCGATCGCGCACCTCGCGATCGCCCGCTGTCTGATATAGACGGCCGCCGGACGGATACTATTACGTCGCTACTCGATCGGCCGGTTGAACTTGTTCGACTTCGGCAGGCCCTGCGCGATGCGGCCGGCGTCGGCGCGGTTGCCCCGGTAGTCGGCCAATTCCTTCCAGCTCAGGCCCTGATCGCGGCCGGCGGAATCCTTCCAGGCCAGCCCCTGCTTCTGCTCGAAGGTGGTGACGTCGGACAGCTGCGCACTGGTGTATTTCTGCAGCCGGACGCCGCGGCCACGCGCCATCTCCGGCACCTGGTCGAGCCCGAACACCACCATCTTGTGGTTGGTGCCGATGACCGCAACCTGATCGCCCGCGACGGTGGTGATCGCGCGCGCTTCCGCTGGCGCGGTCACGTTGAGCACCTGCTTGCCCTTGCGGGTGTTGCTGACGCAGTCCTCTTCCTTGACCACGAAGCCCTGGCCGTCGGAGGCCGCCACGAGGAACTTGCGCTCGCCCTTGGCGACGAACATCGACACGATCGAGGCGTCCTGGTCGAGGTCGATGAACATGCGGATCGGCTCGCCATGGCCGCGGCCACCGGGCAGCTTGCCGACGTCGAGCGAGTAGAACTTGCCATTGCTGGCGAACAGCAGCACCTTCGAGGTGTTCTCGGCGAAGAACGCCTGGCCGAGCTGGTCGTCGGTCTTGAACTGCAGGTTCGACAGGTCCGCGACATGACCCTTGAGCGTGCGCACCCAGCCCTTGTCGGAGACGACGACCGTAACCGGCTCGCGCTCGATGAAGGCCTCCTCGATGGCGGCGAGATCGTGCTCGGGCGCGTCGGCGAAATTGGTGCGGCGCTTGCCGAGCGGCGTCTTCGGCCCGAACATGTCGCGCACCGTCTTGACCTGCTCGCCGACCTTGGCCCATTGCAGCTGCTCGGATCCGAGCAGCGCATTGATGCCCTTCAGCTCGCCGCGCAGGTTCTTGTCCTCGGTGCGGATCTCCATTTCCTCGAGCTTGCGCAGAGAGCGCAGGCGCATGTTGAGGATGGCCTCGGCCTGGACCTCGGTGAGCTTGAACGTCTTCATCAGGACCGGCTTGGGCTCGTCCTCGGTGCGGATGATCCGGATCACCTCGTCGATGTTGAGGTAGGCGATCAGGTAGCCGCCGAGAATCTCCAGCCGGTTCTCGATCTGCTTCTTGCGGTAGTTCGAGCGTCGCAGCAGCACGTCGCGCAGATGGTCGAGCCATTCGCGCAGGCACTCGGCGAGACCCACCACCTTCGGGATCTTGCCCTTGATCAGCACGTTGAGGTTCAGCGGAATCTTGCTCTCGAGATCGGTGAGCCGGAACAGCGATTCCATCATCAGCGCCGGATCGACGTTCTTCGACTTCGGCTCGATCACGAGCCGCACGTCCTCGGCGGATTCGTCGCGGACGTCGCCGACCAGCGGCAGCTTCTTCTCGTTGAGCAGCTCTGCGATCTTCTCGACCAGGCGCGACTTCTGCACGAGATAGGGAATCTCGGTGATGACGACGATCCAGGTGCCGCGGTTGCCCTCCTCCTGCTTCCACTTGGCGCGGACACGGAACGAGCCGCGGCCGGTGGTGTAGGCCTCGATGATCGATTCCTTGGAGTCGATCACGGTGCCGCCGGTCGGGAAGTCCGGGCCCTTCACCCAGCGCAACAGCGCGCGCGACTTGGCGTCGGGCTTCTCGATCAGATGCAGCGCGGCGTCGCACAGTTCGGCGGCGTTGTGCGGCGGGATCGAGGTGGCCATGCCCACCGCGATGCCCTGCGCGCCGTTGGCAAGCAGGTTCGGGAAGCCGCCGGGCAGCACCACCGGCTCCTTCGACTGGCCGTCATAGTTCGGCCGGAACTCGACGCCGTCCTCGTCGATGCCGTCCAACAGCAGACGCGCGACGTCGGTCATGCGCGCTTCGGTGTAGCGATAGGCCGCCGGATTGTCGCCGTCGATGTTGCCGAAATTGCCCTGGCCGTCGACCAGCGGATAGCGCGAGGAAAAGTCCTGCGCGAGGCGAACCATCGCGTCGTAGATCGCCTGGTCGCCATGCGGATGGAACGAGCCCATCACGTCGCCGACGATCTTGGCGGACTTCTTGAACGCGGTACCGGGATCGAGCCGCAGCAGCCGCATGCCGTAAAGGATGCGCCGGTGGACCGGCTTGAGGCCGTCGCGCGCGTCCGGCAGCGCGCGGTGCATGATGGTCGAGAGCGCGTAGGCGAGATAGCGCTCCTCCAGCGCCTCGCGCAGCGCGACCTCGTGAATCTCCGCCGGCTCCGGCGGAATCAGTGATTTTCCCATTAGCGTTTAGCTTTCAGTGGGTTAGCCCAGGAGCTTGAGCTGGCGTGAACGATTTGGGAACAGGCTTTATGCGATGACGCGCCGGGGCGCAATGACGGCCCTGCCCGGTTCCAGAAGGAAAAAGCCGGGTGTCCGGCCGCGGAACCGCAAAGGAGCCCGCAAATCATGCAGATCACGCGCCGCAGATGCATGTGGCTCCGCTCACGGATTGAGCAGCCAACGCGGGTCCCGTTGAGGTGCAACGCTGTCGCACACGAGTCTGTGTTGCTGAGATCGTCACGCTCCGTCGCTAAGGTGGCAGCGGGCATCCTTCGTTGCGTACCGACGCGACGAGGCGCGCCATCACGCCGCGCCTTGAACGCGGCAGATTCCATCCAGTGAGAAAGGCAGACACTCCATGAGCTCAGGATTCGTGACGACATCGGACGGCACGCAGATCTTCTACAAGGATTGGGGCTCGGGCCAGCCGATCGTCTTCCACCACGGCTGGCCGCTGTCGTCCGACGACTGGGACGCGCAGATGCTGTTCTTCCTCGACAAGGGCTTTCGCGTCATCGCGCATGACCGGCGCGGTCACGGTCGCTCCAGCCAGACGGAGACCGGCAATGAGATGGACACCTATGCGGCCGATGTCGCCGCGCTCGCCGCCAAGCTCGACCTGCGAGACGCGGTCCATGTGGGCCACTCGACCGGTGGCGGCGAGGTCGCGCGCTACGTGGCGAAGCACGGCAAGGGCCGCGTCGCCAAGGCTGCCCTGCTCGGCGCGGTGCCGCCGATCATGCTGAAGACGGAGAGCAATCCCGGCGGGCTGCCGATCGAGGTGTTTGACGGCTTCCGCGCGGCGCTCGCCGCCAACCGCGCGCAATTCTTCCTCGATATTCCGACCGGCCCGTTCTACGGCTTCAATCGCAATGGCGCCAAGGTTTCCGAAGGCGTGATCCGCAACTGGTGGCGCCAGGGCATGATGGGCGGCGCCAAGGCGCATTACGATTGCATCAAGGCGTTCTCCGAAACCGACTTCACCGAGGACCTCAAGGCGATCGACGTGCCGGTGCTGCTGATGCATGGCGAGGACGACCAGATCGTTCCGATCGACGATTCCGCGCGCCTCGGCATCAAGCTGCTGAAGCATGGGACGTTGAAGACTTATGCGGGCTTCCCGCACGGCATGGCGACGACGCATGCGGACGTGATCAATGCGGACCTGCTGGCGTTCGTCAGGGGGTAGCTCGATCATTGCACTTCGCCGAATGCGCATTCCGATGCCGATGAAGCGATAGATCTCAAATCCTGCTCGTCATGGCCGGGCTTGTCCCGGCCATCCACGCAGCACTGCACACGCCGAACGACGTTGATGCCCGGGACAAGCCCGGGCACGACGAGTTCGGGGCTACCATTGATCCACTATCTCAATTTCCGCGTCGGAGACGTCGTCCTGCCTTCTCGCGACGCGCTCCGCGCCCGAGCTATCAAGATCGATTACCCTCTTCGGACAGAGGGCACAGGGAAGGCCGGACCTCGACTGAGGCCCGTGGCCCGCCTGCTCAAAAAATGCAGGCGGCAGGTACCACAGGTTCAGCCGGACGACCCGGCCCTCCCTGTGCGATGGGCTTACGAGTTATACGCAGTCTCCCCGGTGTCCGGCTTGTGAGCCACCGTCGCCCCTGGGATCATCACCCACGGACTTGGCGCCAGCATCGGGGCGCCGGGACGCTGCGATTTCGTCGTCCTGCTGGACTCGTTCGTCCGCGCGCACATGCGCGCTGCGATCCGACAGGCCACCGCTCCCCGCTTCCTACGTCTCGTGACGATCGCGATGCGCCCCTCCTGTGGAGGCGGGATGCCGGGAAACATCGTCCTGATTTGCCCGACGACACAAGGCGAGCCCCCTGCGGCAGATTGGCTCGACGGGCAATTGGCGCATGGGAGATCGCGCCATTCTGCATATCAGAAACCGGATCGGCTGAGGCTCGGCGCGACCGCGGGAACCGATGGCGCCCGAGGCGCGTTCCCTCACCATCAACGTAATGCGTACGCGATATCCACCGAAGCACGACCTGCTGGCGGGCATCTTGCATGAAGAATTTTTCCGATGCGTCCTTTACGCCTGACGTCATCGCGCTGATGACCGAAGCCCTCAACGCGTCAGTCGCCGCGCTGCCTGAGCCGGTGAGTTCGACGAACGTGAACCTGCTTGCAGAAGCCGTGCTGCGGGCCGCCAAGGCCGGCGAGCGCGACGTCACCGCGATGCAGCGGCTCGCGCTGCTCGAACTGCAGATCATGCCGCGCATGTAGAGCGGATCACAGGCTTTCCTACAAGCGTAGAGCATTCCCAACGCGCTCACTTCCGGACCTCCTGGCTCGAGATGCGCCGCATGCGGTGCTCCTCACCATGAGGATGAGGGGTCGCGCCTGACGCGCCGCCGGCCTTCCGCGTCCATCCCCCGGCCCCCGCGCCACGTCCCACCCGTTCGCAATTGACAAATCCATTCGTCAATGTCTAACTCCCATCGCCGCCGACAGAGCGGAGCAAAACGGGGAGGATCTTCATGCGACGGCAGCTGCTCGCCTGCGCGTTCCTGGCAACGACATCATTCATCGCGACAGGCGCTTCAGCCCAGGTTTCTGACGACGTCGTACGGATCGGCGTGCTCACCGATCTCTCGAGCTGGGGCCGTGACAACAGCGGCCCGGGCTCGGTCGAGGCGGCGAAAATGGCGGTCGAGGAGTTCGGCCCCACCGTGCTCGGCAAGCCGATCGAGATCATCAGCGCCGACCACCAGATGAAGACCGACGTCGGAACGACGGTCGTGCGCGACTGGTTCGACAACGGCAAGGTCGACGCGGTCGTCGACATCCCCAATTCCGGTATCGCGATCGCCGTGCACAATATGGTGCGGGAGCGCAACAAGATCGCGCTGCTGTCAGGGCCCGGCGCGAGCTCGCTGACCGACGAGCTGTGCAGCCCGAACACCGTGCATTTCACCTACGACACCTATGCGCTGTCCAAGGTGACGACCTCGGCCGTGATCAGCCAGGGCGGAAAATCCTGGTACTTCATCACCGCGGACTATGCCTTCGGCCAGCAATTGGAGAAGGACGCCACGCGCTTCATCAAGGAGCTCGGCGGCACCATCCTCGGCGGCGTCAAGCATCCGACCAACACCGCCGACTTCTCCTCCTTCGCCTTGCAGGCGCAGAGCTCGAAGGCCGACGTCGTCGCCTTCGCCAATGCCGGGCAGGACACCGACAACGCCATCAAGCAGTCCGGCGAGTTCGGCCTGGTCAAGGGCGGCCAGAAGCTGGTCGGCCTGTTGATGTTCGACACCGACGTGCATGCGATCGGGCTCGAGGCCGCGCAAGGCACCTACATGACCACGGCGTCGTACTGGAACATGGACGACAACACCCGCGCCTGGTCGAAGAAGTTCTTCGCCCGCGCCAAGGTGATGCCGACGATGATCCAGACCGGCGTCTATGGCTCCGTGCTGCACTATCTCAAGGCCATCAAGGCGGCCGGTACCGACGATCCGAAGGCAGTGATGGCGAAGATGCGCGAGCTGCCGATCGAGGATACGTTCGTTCACGGCGGCAAGCTGCGCGAGGACGGCCGCGTCATCCGCGACATGTATCTGGCCCGCGTCAAGAAGCCGTCGGAATCGAAGGAGCCGTGGGATTATCTGGAGATCGTCAAGACCGTGAAGGGCGAGGATGCGTTCCGGCCGGTCTCCGAATCCAAGTGCCCGCTGCTGAAGAAGTAGGAGCGCGCGCATGAGCGGAGCAGATCACCCGGCCGGCGACACCCATGATTGCGACGTGCTGGTGGTCGGCTCCGGCTGCGCCGGGCTGTCGGCGGCGGTCACCGCCGCCCATGCCGGGCTGAAGGTCATCGTCACCGAGAAGGAGCCGCGCTTCGGCGGCACCACGGCGCGCTCGGGCGGCTGGCTGTGGATTCCCGGCACATCGCTCGCCAAGGCCTGGGGCATCGATGAGCCGCCGGAGCTGGCACGCACCTATCTGCGCCATGAGGCCGGCAACAGTTTCGATGCGGCGCGCGTCGACGCGTTCCTGACCAAGGGCCCGGAGGCCGTCGACTTCTTCACCAGCAAGACAGCGCTGAAGTTCGACATGCCGCTGACCTTTCCGGACTACCACGCGGAGGCGCCGGGCGGCACCCAAGGCGGCCGCTCGATGGTGACGCGGCCGTTCGACGGCCGCGAGCTTGGGCGTCACATCGAGGATCTCGGCCAGCCCCTGCCCGAGCTCACCGTGTTCGGCATGATGCTCGGCTCCGGCAAGGAGATCATCCATTTCATGCGCGCGACCAAGTCGCTGGCGTCGGCGTTCTATGTCGCCAAGCGGCTGTCGAAGCATGCGCTGGACGTGCTGCGCCATGGCCGCGGCATGACGCTGACCAACGGCAATGCGCTGGCGGGACGGCTGGCGAAGTCCGCGTTCGATCTCGGCATTCCCCTGTGGCTGTCGTCGCCGGTGGCCGAGCTGATCCGCGACGGCGAGGCCGTGCGCGGCGCCGTGGTGACGCGGCAGGGCAAGCGCATCAGGGTCAATGCGCGGCTCGGCGTGGTGCTGGCCTGCGGCGGCTTCCCGCATGATGTCGACAGGCGCAAGGCAATGTTTCCGCATGCGCCGACCGGACAGGAGCATGTGTCGCCCGGACCGGTCGGCAACACCGGCGACGGCCTGCGGCTGGCCGAAGCCGTCGGCGGCCGGGTCGAAGACGGCCTGCCGCACGCGGCGGCCTGGGTGCCGGTCTCCGTCACCACGCGCAAGGACGGCAGCAAGGGCGTGATGCCGCACTTCATCGACCGCGCCAAGCCCGGCGTGATCGCGGTCACCGCGGACGGCGTGCGCTTCGCCAATGAAGGCAATTCCTACCACGACTTCGTGCAGGCGATGGTCAAGGCGGCCAAGCCCGGCCGCGAGATCGCGGCCTGGCTGATCACCGATCACCGCTCGTTGCGCCGCTACGGCCTCGGCTGCGTGCCGCCGTTCCCGATGCCGCTCGGGCATCATCTGAGCACCGGCTATCTCAAGCGCGGCGCGACGCTCGCCGAGCTCGCGAGCACGACGGGCATCGATCCGCGGGGGCTCGAAGCAACCGTCGCCGCGTTCAACGCCGATGCCGCGCTGGGCCAGGATCCCACATTCGGCAAGGGCTCGCGCGCCTACAATCGCTACCAGGGCGATGCGCTGCACGGGCCGAACCCGTGTGTGGCGCCGATCAAGGACGGGCCATTCTACGCCATCAAGATGGTGATCGGCGATCTCGGCACCTATGCCGGCATCCGCACCGATGCGCATGCCCGCGCGCTCGACGCCCAGGGCCACCCGATCGAGGGGCTCTATGCCGCCGGCAACGACATGGCGAGCATCATGGGCGGCAACTATCCGGGCGCCGGCATCACGCTGGGACCGGCGCTGACCTTCGGCTACATTGCCGGCCGGCATCTCGCCGAACGCGCTGGCCAAAGGAGCGCCGCATGAGCGACAGTCAGATGTTGGCCGGCAAGCTTGCGCTGGTCACGGGGGCGGCGCACGGCAATGGCCGCGCGATTGCGCTCGGCCTCGCCGGCCGCGGCGCCGATGTCGTCATCACCGACATCGACTTGGAGGGTGCCGAACGTTGCGCCGCCGAGATCCGCGAGCACGGCCGCCAGGCGTGGGCGCATCGGCTGGATGTCACCGACGCCGCCGGATGCACCGCATTGGCGGCGCAATTGCGCGCCGAGGTCGGCGCCATCTCGATCCTCGTCAACAATGCCGGCATCATCATCCGCGAGAACATCGACTCGCCGCGTGCGCCACAGAACTGGCAGCGCGTGCTCGACGTCAATCTCAACGGCGTGTTCAACGTCACCTACGCCTTCCTTGCCGCCTTGCGCGCGACGCGCGGCACGATCGTCAACATTGCATCCGTCGCCTCCTTCGTCGGCATCAGCAACACGCTCGGCTATTCGCCGTCCAAGGGCGGCGTGAAGTCGCTGACCCAGGCGCTGGCGCGCGAGCTCGCCGCGGACGGCATCCGCGTCAATGCCATCGCCCCCGGCGTGATCGCCACCGCGATGACGGAGTCGACCCGCAACGATCCCGAGCGGCTCGCCGGCTTCATGAGCCGCACGCCCCTCGGCCGCGTCGGCCAGCCCGAGGAGCTCGCTGGCCCGGTGGCGTTCCTGGTCTCCGACATGGCGTCCTACGTCAACGGCGTCACGCTGCCGGTCGACGGCGGCTTCCTGGCGGTGTAGGCACGGCGCCGGACCAGGGGCACAACAAGACATGGGACGAGAGAGCCGCGGCATCCAGTCGATCGAGGTTGGCGGCACCTTGCTGCAGGCACTGGCCCGCAGCGGCGAGCCGATGATGCTGCGCGACCTCGCGCGCGAGGCCGGGCTGCCGCCGGCCAAGGCCCATCCCTACCTCGTCAGCTTCTCGCGCATCGGTTTGATCGAGCAGGACGAAACCACCGGCCGCTACGAGATCGGCCCGCTGGCGCTCGAGCTCGGCCTGATCAGCCTGCGGCGGCTGTCGGCGGTCCGGATCGCGACGCCGAAGATCGCAGCGCTCGCCGGCGCGATCGATCACGCGGTGTCGCTCGCGGTGTGGGGCACCAATGGCCCAACCGTGGTGCGGCTTGAGGAGCCGAGCCATCCGGTGCACATCGTGATGCGCGTCGGCTCGATCATGGCGCTGCTGGAGACGGCGACGGGCCGCGCGTTCGCGGCGTTCCTGCCGCCGAAGACCGTGAAGGCCGCGCTCGACACCGGCCTCGATCATCTCGGTGTCGGCTACAATCCGAAGCGCGCGCCGAAGAGCCCGAAAGTGGCGGAGATGCTGGCCGAGGTGCGCGCACAGGGCCTGGCGCGCGCCATCGGCGATCCGCTGCCCGGCGTCAATGCCTTCGCCGCACCGGTGTTCGATCACGCCGGCCACGTCGCACTGGTCATCACCGCGATGGGCCCGGCCGGCACCTTCGACGCCGGTTGGCAGTCCCCGCTCGCCAACCGCCTGCGCGCGTGTGCGGCCGAGATCTCCAAGCAGCTCGGCCACGGCATCGCGCAGCCGTGACGCTCAGGCCGCGACCGAGCGTTTCTCCGGCCACGGCTCGGCCCACGCCGGCAGCCGCATCAGGCCATCGAGCCAGCGCACGATGTTCGGAAACGACTCCATCGGCATCTCGGCCTCGCGCCAGTCGGTCGCCATCGAGGCGGCCGCGAAATCGGCGATGGTGAGCCGGTCGCAGGCGACGTGGCCGCGCGCCCGCAGATGCGCATCGAGCACGGCGGCGAAGGTCTTCAGGTTGGCGACCTTGCCGGCCAGCGTGGCACGGTCGGGCGCACCGAGGCCGAACGTCTTGCGGACGATGTGCTCGAAATAGAACGGTCCGACCGCCGGCGCCCAGTGGCAGTCGTTCCACGCCAGCCAGCGCAGCACCTCGATCTGCTCCTGCGGATTGCGCGCCGGCCACATGTCGCAGCTCTCGCGGATGCAGAGGTGCGCCATGATGGCGGTCGACTCCCACAGCACGGTGTCGCCGTCGACCAGCACCGGCGCCTTCATATTCGGGTTGAGCGCGGCGAACTCCGGCGTCTTCAGGCCGCGGCTGATGTCGATGAACTCGGCGGGCACGCCGAGATGCTTGACCAGCGCGAGCACGCGGCGCGGCGCCTGGGCCTTGATCCAGTAGATCTTCATGACGGGTCTCCATCTCCTGTGCCTTGAAGACGAACGTCGCAGCACCGGATCGACAGTGACGGAGCAAAAATTCAGCGGCGGTTCCGCCGACTCGTACGGTTCCCGTAGCCGTCACATCGCGCGCACCGCCGCCCGTGCGGTGAGAATGCAACCCGGCAGGAACGTGCCCTCCAGCGAACGCTTGCCCGACGCGCCGCCGCCGCCGAAGCCGGCGGCTTCGCCGACCGCATAGAGCCCGCCGATCGGCGCACCCGTGGTGTCGAGCACCCGGCTCTGCAGATCAGTCTTGAGGCCGCCGAGGCTCTTGCGGGTAATCAGTTGCATATGAATGGCGATGTAAGGCCCGGCGCCCGGGGCCTGCAGCGGCGCAGGCTTGCAGGTGCGGAGCTTGTCGGGGCCCCATTGCCGCGCGTGCAGGATGCGGCGCAACTGGTCGTCATTGTGGAGCTTGTCGCCATTCCCAAAGTTCGCGTCGAAGGCGTCGGCGGTGGCCTGCAGCACCTCCGGCTTCACGTCGCCGGTGCCGGTCAGCGCATTCATCTTGGCGGCGAGACCGGTCAGCGTCTCGTCGACCAGGAAATGCCGGCTCTCGCGCTGCATCTGCCTGACCAGGCGATGATTGCCGAGTAGGGTCTCCTTGAGGAACATCGGCATCTGCCGGTCGCGGATGCGCGGATTGTGCTCGGCGCCGGAGATGGCGAACTCCTTGGCAGCGATGCGCCAGTTCAACAAATGCCACGTATACGGCTTCTCCTGCGCCGCGACGCGCTGGCACAGATCATGGGTGTCGAAGCCGGTCACCAGCGGCTCGGGCCCGATGCGCTCGCCCCTGTGATTGAGCCACAATGCCGATTTGCACGGCACCAGCGACAGGCCATGGCCCTCGAAATGCGGAAACGGATGCGGGATGCCGGCGGCGTAGTTCCACATCTCGCCGGCATGCGTGATCTCGGCGCCGAACGCCTCGGCCGCGTGGTGATGCAACTTGCCGTCGGAGAACGGATGCGCGCCATTGAGCATCGCCGCCGGCAGCGGCCGGCCCTTGATCCAGTTGGCGCGGGCCTCCGCATGGCTGCCATTGAGGCCGCCCATCGCCAGCACCGTCAGCGGCGCGGCGATGCGGATTTCGGCGCCCGTCTCCTCGTTGACGGCAACAACGCCCGCCACGGCGCCGGCAGCACGATCGAGGCTGACGACGCGGTGACGGTGCAGCACCGTCAGCCTGCCGCCACCGTCGGCCGCGCGCATCGCTTCGATCATTACGCGCGTGAGCCGCTGCGAGGTGCCCCAGACGATGTGATAGCGCGGCAGCGCATTGCCGTCGCCGTGCCGGCCGCGCTCGACCCAGTTCACTGCCGGCATGAACGTCACGCCGTGCGCCAGCAGCCAGTCGTAGACCTCGCTGCGCGAATGCGTGACGTAGTAGCGCGCCCATTGCAGCGGCCAGTGCTCGGCGGCATCGAGCTCGCCAAACCTGATCCAGTCGCGCAACGCGATCTCCGGCGTATCCGGGATCTTCATGCGCGCCTGCAGCGGCGTGCCGATCAGCGCCATGCCGCCGAATGCCCACAACGCCAGCCCGCCGAGCCGCTCGGGCGTGTCCCGGTCCACGATCGTCACCGACTTGCCGGCGCGCAGTGCCTCCAGCGCGGTGACGATGCCGGCAAGACCGCCGCCGGCGATGACAACATCGGATTGCAGCGTCGCGCTCATGTCACGGCGCGATCTTGCGCTTGAGCATCCGCGCCACCGGCAGCGGAACACGGTCGAGCGATCCCAGGAGGTGCGGCAGGAGCTTCAGCTTGAGGCCGGTCAGCGCTGGCGGCACCATCGCCTCGATCAGATGGGGCCCCGGCCGCGCCAGCGCCCCCTGCAAGGCGCTGGTGAGTTCGTCCGGCGTGGTGACGCGGGTCGATCGCACGCCCATGCCGTCGGCGATCTGCGCGAGCTTGAGGACCGGCCCGTGCAGGTCGAGCTGCGCCCGCGCCTTCGGTCCGATCTCCTCGGCGCCGACCCGTTCCAGCTCGACGTTGAGCACCGAGTAGGAGGCGTTGTTGAAGATGATGGCGGTGACGTTGAGCCGCTCGCGCGCGATCGTCCACAGCGACTGGATCGTGTACATCGAGCTGCCGTCGCCGATCAGCGCGATCACCGGCCGGTCGGGACAGGCGATCGCCGCCCCGATCGCATTCGGCAGCCCCTGCCCGATGGCGCCGCCGGTCAAAGTGATCAGATCGTGGCGTGGCGCGCCCGCGGTGAATTTCGACAGCATCAGGCCGGAGCTGATCGCCTCGTCGATGATGATGGCGTTCTCGGGCAGGAGATGACCGACGGCCTTGCAGACCTTTTCCGCGGTCAGCTTCTTGCCGCGCGGACGCCCGGGCCGCGAGGCCGGCGACAATACCGGCGTGGCGCGCCCGGCCTCCAGGGCGGCGGCAAGCCTGGTCAGGCTGCACGCGGCGTGCTGCGCCGGCGTCGACAAGGTCAGCACCTTGCAGCCGTCATGTGGCAGATAGCTCTTCTTGCCGGGATAGGCGAAGAACGACACCGGCGCCTTGGCGTCGACCAGGATCAGGGTGTCGATCTCCTTGAGCTGGATCTGCGCCATCTCGGCGAGATAGGCGATCCGCTCGACGGCCGGCAGGCCCGCTCCACGCTGCATGCGTGTCGGAAACGTTTCGGCGTAGACTTTCACACCGCAGGTCGCGGCGATGCGCGCGGCCGCCAGCAGCGACTCCTCGTGCAGCGCCGTGCCTCCGAGTAGAAAAGCGCTGCGGCCGCCCGCCCTGATCGCCTCGGCGACGGCCTGCACGGTCGCATCGTCCGCAGGCGCCGGCGGCTCGATCACCGGCGCCGGCTCGGCGACGCCGCCCTCACCCCAGGACACGTCGGCCGGCAGGATCAGCGTCGCGACCTGTCCGGGCCAGGAGCACGCCGCCTTCACGGCCGCCACCGCGTCGCGGCACAGCTCCGACGTCACCTGCGAGGTCCAGACGAATTCCGGCGAGACGTTGCGCGCGACGGTCTCGATATCGGACTGGAGCTGCGCGTCATAAGGGACATGATAGGTGGCGTGGTCGCCGACGATGTTGACGACGGGCACCTTGCCCTTGCGCGCATTGTGCAGATTGGCGAGGCCGTTGCCGAGGCCGCAACCGAGATGCAGCAGCGTTGCCGCGGGCGTGCCGGTCATCCGGGCGTAGCCGTCCGCCGCACCGGTCGCCACCCCTTCGAACAGGCACAGTACGGCGCGCATCTCCGGCGCGGAGTCCAGCGCCGCGACGAAATGCATCTCGGAGGTGCCAGGATTGGTGAAGCAGACCCGAATGCCGGAATTGACCAGGGTCCGTATCAGAGCTTGTGCGCCGTTGGGCATGAGAAAAGCCTGTTGCGGGGAAACTGCCGCAGCTCGGGGCGACTTGGCCGGCCCCGCCATGGCATTTCCCCTGTTTGTATTTGTGCCATTTTGGAATTGACGGTCTCAGAAATCCAATGAATTGTTATGCTTTGATCAATGAGCTGGGGTCATCGATGCACACACCAACGTTGCGTCAGTTGCAGCAGCTGGTCTACCTCGCGGAAGAGCGGCATTTCGCCCGGGCCGCCAAGCGCGCCCATGTCACCCAGTCGGCGCTGAGCCGCAGCCTGCAGACCCTGGAGGACGAAGCGGGGATGCGGCTGTTCGACCGCAGCTCGCGCTCGGTGGAGATCACGGCGGTCGGCGAACGGCTGGTGGCGCGGGCGCGCTCGCTGTTGTCGGGCGCCGACGATCTCGGCCGCGAGATGCGGCTGTTGCGCTCGGGCGATGCCGGCCAGGTGACGGTGGGCGTCGGCGCGTTCACGGGCCTAGTGCTGCTGCCGGATGCGATGGCGCAGCTGTATGCCGAGCATCCATCCGTGCGCATCAAGCTGGTGCAGGACAATTGGCGCGCCCTGATGGACGTGCTGCAACAAGGCAAGCTCGATTTCTTCCTGGCGCACATCACCGACATCAGGACCGACGACAGCCTGGACCTCGAACCGCTCGGAAGCCTTCCCGGCTACTTCTACTGCCGGCCGACCCATCCGTTGGCGGGGCGACGGGAGCTGTCGGCGCGCGATCTGGCCGGCCAGCACTTCGCCTCCGTCGCGCTGCCGCCGGACTTCAGCCGGCGGCTGGACGACCTGATCGCCGCGCCACGGGGACGCGGTTTCAATGTCGCCCTCGAATCCGAGAACGCCGGCCTGCTGGTGCAAATGGCGGTCCGCTCGGACGTCGTGCTCGTCGCGGGGGATGCGGTCGTCACCCACGAGCTGGCCTCCGGTCAGCTGGTCCGGCTCAATGTGGCCGAGCTGAAAGAGCCGCGCGCATCCGACCTGCTGCTGGCGCAGTTCGGCATCCTGCGCCTGAAGGGCCGCACGCTGTCGCCGGCGGCGATGATGCTGATGGACATGGTGCGCGCGCAAGCCGCGCAAATGCTGACCGGACCGCGCCGGCCGCCGGCTCCGCGCGCCGCACGCAACGCGCATCGATCTCGGCCGAGATCACGCAAGAAGCCGGGTGCACCCCGGCGCAACCGGTCGCGAAGTCATACCAGGAGCAAAGCCTGACCGGGGCGTGGCCCTGCGCCATCATCCGACGGCCGCGCGGCGCGACATCTCCTCCAGAACCCGCATTGCCTGCTCTGCCTGCGCTTCGGGTACGAACAGGTGATCATGATGAAAGGCCGAGACCGCGTTGACACTGATGCCGGCCCCTGCGAGGCAGGTCGTGACTGCGGCGAGGAAGCCGACCGCATCGAGCGCTGATCGCACCGACAGCGTGATCAGGCGCGCGACGAACTGATACGGCAGCCCGGCCTGCTCGGCGTCCTCGCGCCGGACGATCAGCGTGATCCCTTCGCGCTCGCGAAACAGCATCAACGGCGTCAGCTCGGCCGGGATGTCGTGATGCGTATCGACGGTGCAGAACACGAATACGCCGTCCTGCAGCTCGGGAGCCATCGTGCGCAGCAGCGTATCGAGGTTGCGTCCGCCCGCCATGGATCCCCGTCAGTTCGCCGCCAGGCGCTCGCGCCCATGCGGCGAGGTGAAATCCTGCCGCGGCCCGACCGGGACGATGCCGGTCGGATTGATGGTGCGATGGCTCTCGTAGTAGTGCCGCTTGATGTGCTCAAAATTCACCGTCGCGGCAATCCCCGGCCATTGGTAGAGATCGCGCGTGTAGGCTGAAAGATTCGGATAGTCGGCGATGCGGCGGATGTTGCACTTGAAGTGGCCGACATAGACGGCATCGAAGCGGATCAGCGTCGTGAACAGCCGGATGTCGGCCTCGGTCATGGTGTCGCCGAGCAGGAAGCGGCGCGCCGACAGCCGCTCCTCCAGCCAGTCGAGCGTGGCGAACAGCGGGCCGATCGCCTCCTCATAGGCGGATTGCGTGGTCGCGAAGCCGCATTTGTAGACGCCGTTGTTCAGCGTGTCGTAGACGCGCGCATTGATGGCGTCGATCTCATCGCGCTGGGCTTGCGGATAATAGTCGCCTTGCCTGGCGCCGACGCCGTCGAACGCCGAGTTCAGCATGCGGATGATCTCTGACGACTCGTTGTTGACGATGGTGCGGTTTTGCTTGTCCCAGAGCACGGGCACGGTGACGCGGCCGGAATAATGCGGCTCCGCGGCGGTGTAGACCTGATGCAGAAGGCCGGCGTGATTGACGCTGTCGGCCACGACGCCCGGACCCTCGGCAAACGTCCAGCCCTGCTCGCGCATCAGCCAGTGCACGACCGATACCGAAATCATGTCATCGAGCCCCTTCAGCGCGCGCATGATCAGGGTGCGGTGAGCCCACGGGCAGGCCAGGCTGACATAGAGATGATAGCGGCCCGCTTCGGCCTCGAAGCCGCCGGTGCCGGATGGGCCCGGACGGCCGTCAGCCGTGACGAAGCTACGGAACGCCGAATCCTTGCGGATGAAACGGCCGCCGGACGCCGCCGTGTCGTACCAGACGTCGTGCCATTGGCCGTCGACCAGGACTCCCATGACGCTCTCCTCTCACACCGTGGCCTGTGCGCAGGACTGCAACCTGCAGCCCCTTCGCCTGGGCCCTTACGTGACAGGAGTACACGTCACCCCGCCGCTGCGCCAGCAGAGAGCACGCTCCGAGAAGACGGCTCCGCCGAACACGCGGTCACGACTGGAACGGGATGGTGCGCCCCGGCTGCGCCGCCTGTTCCCGCGTATAGGAGACGCCGTGCACCTTCACGCCCGCGGCATTCAACAGCGTGATGATGCCGCCCCGGTTCGACAGCGCGACCGGCGCGACGATGGGCACCACCAGGGTGGCGCCGCGCCCGATCATGCCGCTCAGTTGCATGGCGTTCTTCTGCTTGTCCTTGATCTGCCAGCCGGTGAGATCGACGTCGACATCGGCGGTGTTCAGCAGCGTGACCGTCTCGTGCTCGGGCGTGCGCACGTCGTTGACATAGGCCGCGATGATCCGCACCAGCCCGTCGGGCACGTCGAGCGGCGGAATGTGGTCGCGGTCGGGAGGCGTATGCGGCGCGTTCGGGTAATCGGGATCGGGCGGAAGGATGACCCCTCCGCTGGCATCGTCCGAATGCCAGGCCTGGGTCTGGAATTTCAGGAAGATGGCGACCCATTGCTGCTGGTCGGGAAACTCGAAGAGCAGTCCGCCATCCTGCCAGGGACCGTTGTCCTTGGCATATTGGCCGGGCGGATTGCCCTGGTTGAAATGGATGTCGTGGATACCGCGGCCGGGCTTGAAGCCGAAATAGCGGTCCGCCTTCTCCTCCGGTCCCCATGCGACGCCGAAGGCATAGATGAGAGCCATCTCGTCGGACATGGCGCGCTGAACGTAGGCGTCGATCTTCTCGTTGAGATCGTTGTCGGGGCCCGCGGCCGACAGTGGCAGCGGCTTCAGCTCCCATGGCTGCATCAGATTGCCCCGGATGAAATCGAGCGCCACGCCGCCGGGCTTGCTCTCCAGCGGATGCAGCCCTTCCGAAAACGCCTTCAGGTCGTCGACGATTGGATGTTCGAAGCGCGAGCGAACCAGGAATTCGACCTCGCTGCCATCCTGGGAGCGGACATTGATGGCTATCCGATAGAGCTCACCGCCGGCCGAGACCTGCACCTGATAGTGCGGACTGCTTCCCGTCGCCAGACGATTGTTGATGGGCCGACCCTTGAGAAGCGAATAGTCATTCAATGGCATGGTCGTCTCCAACTCTGTCCGTAGCGATATCTAGGACGAGAACAGCAATCGATCGCGTTCAGCCTGCGACCCCTCGACATAGAAGCGCTCGAACCAGGCCGGCTTGCCGGACAATGCGGTCGGCTTGCGCAGCGTGATCGCGGCAGGCGCGGATGCAGCGCGCTGCCGCTCGGACTTGCCGTGGAACGCGTCGCGCATCCGATTGCGAAACTGCAGGTGATCGAACACGCGGGTGGCCTCGATCGCATAGGAGGTCGCGATCTTTCGGTCCTCGATCATGATGAGATGGTCGCCGTTGCCCTTCTCGCCGCTCGGCGAGAAGTTGCTCGATCCGGTGAACACTTTCGCTGTCGGCAGGCTGAAATCGGTCACCAGGAATTTGTGATGGATGTTGCGGCCCTTGCCGCCGGACCATTCGCTGCGGAACGGCTCCGGCGCCTTGCTGGCGAGATAGGCGAAATCGACGAGACCGATCGAGCCGTCGGGCTTGCGCAGCTCCAGGGCGCCGCGCTTGTCGACCGTGCCGTAGCTGAAGATCGGCCGCTCCATCACGCGGTCGAACGCCTCCTTGGTCGGACCGTCGCCGAGCTGGCTCAGAAACGCGACCGAGTAGAACACCGACGAGGAGGCCTGATCGATCGCGGCCCGGATCGGATTGAGCGAGAGATCGGTGGCCTGGTGCGGCGAGAAGCAGAGCTGCACGGTCGGCTTTCCCTCGGAATGGACGGCGTGCCATTTCTTGGAGAAATCATTCTTCCGGAAGAGCGAGGGGTCCTCGAAGGCGATGTCGAACATCTCGCCGAACAGCCCGGCGACATCAGGCGAATGAAAGACCAGCATGTTGTTGGCCTGAATATAGAGGCCGCGGAACGTGAAATTGGTCGAGCCGCACAGCACCTTCTCGGGCTTGCCGTTGCGGCGCGTGATCAGGACCTTGTTGTGCTGGAGATTGCTGAAATGCGTGCGCAGCACGGCAGCACCCGCCTGCTTGAAGCGCTTGGCGCTGCGCGATTCCGCGCTGCCGGGCAGCTTGTGGCTGTTATCCTTGGCGTTGGAGTCGTCGATGATCGCGCGCAGCCGCGGACCGAACTGCTCCAGCAGGCCGATCACGTCGGGCTCATTGAGGTCATAGGCCATCACGTCGAGCGTGAGCCCGGGATCCGCCAGGGCGTCTTTCAAAAAGCCGAACAGGAGGTCGTAGGCCTCGAACCCCAGCCACTCATAGACGCTGTCGCCAGCCTCGTTGGTGAGGTCGAGCTTGTCGAAGCCCGGCCCGTCGCGGCTCTCGACGGGGATGATCTCGGCATTGTTGCCGAACTGATCGCGATAGGCCTGAGACGAGGCGAAGTTGCGGGTGAAACCGATGTCGATGAGGCCATCATAGGTGACCGCGCTCTGCGCAATGTCGAGCGTGAGGCTGGTCCCTGCCACGAGCGTGCCGTCGTTGCGCATGTGCTGCTTGGCGACGCGATACGTATAGACGCCATCCTTGGGCCGGTAGGGAAAGTGGATCCAGCGGAATTTCTGGAACGGTGCCTCGGTCGACGGGAAATTCCGGTTGCCGTCGACCTCCGCGCCGGCCCCGGCCGGATAGGAAAACGCGATCCTGTTGCGCAACTGGGAAAAATCCCGCGCGCCCGGCGACTTCACCTCGATCGAGTATCCGACAAGATCGGGTTCGGGCTCGGCGACGTCGAAGCCGATCATCGTCATGCGCTCTCCACGCCACAGCTTGGACGTGAACCCGTTGCTGGATTTGCTGTTCTCGAAATCGCTCATGATCGAAATGCCCCACGGTGATGAAAAAAGGCGCGCACGAAACGCATCTCGCCGAAGGGCTGCAATCTTCGCCATGAGCCGCGGACGACGCAACTTCAAAATGATGTGAAAATGTTCATCAACCAGGATTGTTGCATGATCCTACGTCGGTCATGTGAAGGCGGATGTGAATGACGTCACAGTCGGAGACGGTATCCGGATCAGCTTTGCCGTGATGCCGGCGCGTGTGTCGTCAGTCTCGACGTTGGCGAACGAGCGCGCGGGCGCATGACGACGAACGTCGAAAACGAGCCCTATCGCGAGGCGGGCCTTGCCCGCGTCACGGCGTTGATGAAGCCCTCGCGGGCGTCGGAATGGCCCTGCCCGCGCGGCTCCAACACGTAACGGAGAAGGAACATGCCGGTCAGCCGGAAACCGTCGAGCAGATCCTGCTGCGACCAGCCATGGCCCTGCTCGCTCTCGCGCAGGAAGGGCGGCAGCGGCAGCAGCCGGTCGGCCCATGGCGCCCCGGCCGTGCGCGACACCGCGCCGCCCGACTTCGGCGATACGTAGATCAGGTCCGAGGTCTCGCCGGTCGCAGCGCAAGAGTCGAGATCGAGCCCGAAGCCGAGTTCGGCGAGGATCGCCAGTTCGAAGCGCACGATGTGGGCGGCGGCGCCGCCCGCATCCTCGAAATCATCGAGCGCATGTTCGAGCCGCAGGTACATGTCTTCGTGCGGATCGCGCTCCGGCAACAGCCGGGCCAGCGAGGCAAGATGCGTCACGCCGTAGGCGCCGTGTTGCGCGGAGATCAGCCCCGCCGCCCGCAAGGTCAGCGCGTCGATGGCGTACATGCCGAGATGCTCGTCGAGCCGCGCGCGCCAGATCGCGCGCACCGTGTTGCCCGGCTGCAGCACCGGCCGCATGCGCTTGCCGCTCGCCCCGCGCACGAGACCGAGATGCCGGCCATGCTCGCGGGTCAGCAGCTCGACGACCGCCGAGGATTCGCCGTGCCGCCGCACGCCCAGCACGATGCCGTCATCGGTCCATTCCATCGGTGTGGGATCTCCACCACTCGCAGACGCCAAGCCGTGAGCGCCAGTCGACGATCAAGCTCCAACGTTGCTCGCGCGTGCTGCCGCCACAAACACCGTCGTTGCGAGCGCAGCGAAGCAATCCAGAGTTTCACGCGCAGCCCTGGATTGCTTCGCTGCGCTCGCAATGACGGAATGATCGTTAAGCGCCAAACGCAGGGGGGCGCGCTGCGCTTGCCCACCCCGCAATCTGCATTCCATCCATCACGCGTTGAACCAGCCGCGCGCATCGCCCGTGAACGAATAGTACAAGCCCATCGTCGTCAGCGCGCAGGAAATGACCTCGATGCCGGCATCGAGCGTCATGCCCTTCTGCCCGATCACCTGCACCAGGGAGATGTCGGACAGCACCAGCGCCCCCAGCAGCACCCAGCGCGGCCAGTTCCTGCGGCGCTGCGCCGCCAGATAGACGAAATAGAACAGCAGCAGGATGACCACCCCGTTGAGCACGGTCTGCGCGGTGATCATGTCCTCGGTTACGTCGAAGGTCGGCGTCCGGTCGGAGACGGCAACCGACAGCGCGTCCAGCATCAGCGAGATGTAGAGCAGCACTTCGAACCACAACACGTTGCGCGGCACGCTCATTGTCATTCCCTGGGGAACTCGAGCCCCATCTCCCGGTAGCGGTCGGGATCATCGCCCCAGTTCTCACGCACCTTCACGAACAGGAACAGGTGCACCGGCACGCCGGTGATCTCTGCGATTTCCTTGCGCGCCTGCGCGCCGATCGACTTGATCGTCGCACCGCCCTTGCCGAGCACGATCTTGCGCTGGCTGTCCCGCTCCACGAAGATCGTCTGCTCGATGCGGATCGAGCCGTCCTTGCGCTCGGTCCAGCTGTCGGTCTCGACCGTGGACTGGTAGGGCAGCTCCTGATGCAGATGCGAATAGATCTTCTCACGGGTGATCTCGGCCGCGAGGTGCCGCATCGGCGCGTCCGACATCTGGTCCTCGGGATAGTGGAACGGACCGGGCGGCACCATCTCCGCCAAGGCCCGCCTGAGATCGTCGACCCCGTCGCCGGAGATCGCCGAGATCATGAAGGTGCGCGCGAACGACAGCTTCTCGTTGGCAGCCGCGACCAGCGCCAGCAGCTTCTCGCGCGGCACCAGGTCGACCTTGTTGACCACCAGGATCTTCTCGTGCGCGACCGCAGCCGCCTTGTCGATGATGGCCTGCGCCTCATCGTCGATGCCCTTCTTGGCATCGAGCAGCACGCAGACGAGATCGGCATCATGCGCCCCGCTCCAGGCCGTCGTGACCATGGCGCGGTCCAGCCTGCGCTTCGGCGCGAAAATGCCGGGGGTGTCGACCAGGATGATCTGAGACGCGCCTTCGATGACGATGCCGCGGATCAGTGCCCGCGTCGTCTGTACCTTGCGCGAGACGATCGTGACCTTGGAGCCGACCAGCGCGTTGACGAGCGTCGATTTGCCGACATTGGGCGCGCCGATCAGCGCGACGAAACCGCAGCGGGTCCCGGCAGCCGGCACCGATTGTTGTTCAGCCGTCATTGCTGCCGCCGCTGACGCCTTCGCGCTCGATCATGACCGATGCCGCCACCTTTTCTGCCGCCCGCTTGGAGCCGCCGATGCCTTCGGCCGGCTCCAGCCCCGGCAGGTCGACGGCGACACGGAACTGCGGATCGTGATGCGGGCCGGTGCGCTCCACCTCCCGGTACACCGGGGTGGGCAGGCCCTTGCCCTGCGCCCATTCCTGCAGCACCGTTTTCGGATCGCGGAGCGGGCGCCGCGGCTTGTGCATGCGCTCGGTCCAGTTGCGCTCGACGAATCCAGCGGCGGCCGTGTAGCCGCCGTCGAGGAAGATCGCGCCGATCACCGCCTCGCAGACGTCGCCCAGCACCGACTTGCGCAACCGCGCCCCGGCGCCGGCGCCGACTGCGCCGAGCTTGATGTCGTCGAGCAGGCCGAGCGACTTGGCGACGTCGGCACAGCTCTCCTTGCGCACGAGATCGGCGAGCCGCTTCGACAGCTCGCCCTCGTCCGCGCTCGGAAACGAGCGGTACAGCATGTCGGACACAATCAGGCCGAGCACGTGATCGCCGAGGAATTCGAGCCGCTGATAGCTGTCGCCGCGCTTCTTGGACGATTTCAGCGCCGAGACGTGGGTAAAAGCGGTGCTGAGCAGCGAGGGATCGGCAAAGTGATGGCCGATGCGCGCCTCGATCGCGGCATTGGCGGCCTTGTCCGCAGCCTTGGCGCCCTTGGCGGCGCTGGTCCCCGCGCTCTTGGTACGGCGACCGCCCTTCGCCTTGCTGCGCGGCTTGCCGTCGGAATCGGCCTCGGCAACGAGCGCGGTCGGGTCCGCCCCATCCTCGGTCGGGCGAGCGGGCACCGATTCAGACTCGACGGTCTTCATGTCTGGCTTGGAGACCGGCTTCGCGTCGGTCTTGGAATCGGCCTTTGGCTCGGTCTTGGGCTCGGCCTTGGGCTCGCTCTTCTGCTCAGGCTTGATCTCGGACTTCGGCCGCGACGCGGCCTTGGGCGTTGCCTCGAGCGCACCCGTGCCGGGTTGCGGGCTCGATGCGGCAGCCTGCGTGGTCTGGATTTCGGGTGAGTCGTCGATCATCGCACGAATTTGAAGATTCGATTCCAGCGCACCGATACCGGCCAGCGCCAGAACGCCCAGGCATGCTCGCCTTCGGCAATGGAAAAGAAGATCAGCTGCGCACGGCCGACGATGTTCTCGAACGGCACGTAGCCGACCTGGCTGAGGAAGCGGCTGTCGGTCGAGTTGTCGCGGTTGTCGCCCATCATGAAGAAGTTGCCGGCCGGCACGGTATACACCGCGGTGTTGTCGACATAGCCATTGTCGACGCAGTCCAGCGTCTCATAGCTGACGCCGTTCGGCAGGGTCTCCTTCCAGCGCTTGACGCGCGCGGTCGAGTCCGGCTGCCCGCAGGGATCCTCGCCGATGAAATCGGAGAGCCGCTCGCGCTGCACCGGCTTGTCGTTGATGTAGAGCAGCCCTTCGCGCACCTGGATGCGGTCGCCAGGCAGGCCGATCACCCGCTTGATGTAGTCGGTGGTGTCGTCCTTGGGCAGACGAAACACGACGATGTCGCCGCGGTTCGGCTCCGAGCCGAAGATGCGGCCCGAGAAAATCGGGGGCGACAGCGGAATCGAGTAGTGGCTATAGCCGTACGAATATTTCGATACGAACAGATAGTCGCCGACCAGCAGGGTCGCCTTCATCGATCCCGAGGGGATGTTGAACGGCTGGAATAGGAAGGTGCGGATCACCAACGCGATCAGCAGCGCATGAACGACGACACGAACGGTTTCACCGAGGCCGCTCTCAGTCTTGGTTCCGGAGGTCACGCTCATCGCTCTTTCAATGTCCCTTGGCGAATGGTCCGACGATTCGCCAGCCGTTGCCGAACACCCCTCCGTCCGCGAACACCATACCGTTCCGCGGCTTAAGGGAGTCTGTCCTGATTCTGGTGGTTAAGGCCAACTCCGGTTTGACCCAGAATCCGCCCGTGATGCAGCCGGTTCGATCCCGGCGGGTTTTAGACGACTGCGCGGGGCCGCGCAATCAATCGCCGTATCAAAACTACATAACTCGCTGGAATCGATCGCATTTTTGTTTTTCCTGCGGGGCGGCCGCCCTTCAGGATGTCTCGCGGCGCACCGCCGAAATTATGACGAAGGCTTGCGCCAGCGGCCAGTCGTCGGTGATCGACAGGTCGATGCGCGGCTCGTGGCCCTCGGGAGTCAGCGCCTTCAGCCGTTCGGCTGCGCCGCCCGTGAGCTGCATGGTCGGCCGGCCGCCGGGCAGATTGACGACGCCCATGTCGCGCCACCACACCCCGTGACGGATGCCGGTGCCGAGCGCCTTGGCGCAGGCCTCCTTGGCGGCGAACCGCTTGGCGTAGGTGGCGACCACCATCTTCTCGTTCTTGGCCCGCCGCTCGGCCTTGGCGCGCTCGGCCGCGGTGAAGATCCGGTTCAGGAAGCGCTCGCCGTGCCGGTCCATCACCTCGGCCACGCGGCGGATGTCGATCAGGTCGGAGCCGATGCCGATGATCATGCCGATGTCCCCAGCCGCGCCCGGCCACGATCCATGGCCGCGCGCATGGTCCGGACGGTCTCGGCGAGGCCCACGAACAGCGCCTCCCCCATCATGAAGTAGCCGATGTTGAGCTCGACGATCTCCGGCAACGCCGCGATCCGCTCGGCGGTGGCATAGTCGAGCCCGTGGCCGGCATGGACCTCGAGCCCGGCCGCATAGGCCTGTCGGGCGCCGGTCACGATCCGCTCCCACTCCACCTCCGCCTTGTCGTGGTGGCCGTCGGTGATGGCATCGCACCAGCCGCCGGTGTGGATCTCGATCACGGGCGCGCGCAGCCGCGCCGCCATCTCGATCTGCGCCGGGTCGGCGGCGATGAACAGCGACACCCGGATGCCGGCATCGCTCAGCCGGGCGATCGCCGGCGCCAGCGCCTTGTGCTGGCCGACCACGTCGAGGCCGCCCTCGGTGGTCAGCTCCTCGCGCCGCTCCGGCACCAGGCAGCAGGCATGCGGGCGCGTCGCCAGCGCGATCCGCACCATCTCCTCGGTGGCCGCCATCTCGAAGTTCAGCGGCTTGGAGATCTCGGCCTTCAGCCGCGCCATGTCGTCGTCGCGGATGTGCCGGCGGTCCTCGCGCAGATGCGCCGTGATGCCGTCGGCCCCGGCCTCGATCGCGAGCAGCGCGGCGCGCACCGGATCGGGGCTGCGGCCGCCGCGGGCATTTCGCAAGGTGGCGATGTGGTCGACGTTGACGCCGAGGCGCAGCTTCGGAGGATGTGACTTCGACGGATCGGACATGGGCCGGCTCGCAGGACTTTCGAATAGACTAAGGCTTGTTTAGCGCATCCCGAAGCAGAACGCCGCAGCCATCCCCGCAGATTAGCCATTCACCCGGTCGACCCGCGCCACGATGGTCTTGGCGCGCAACTGGTTGATGATCGCCGAGAGATGCTTGAGGTCGTAGACCTCGAGATCGATCGTGAGCTCGGTGAAATCAGGCGAGCGGCGGCTCATGCTGATGTTGTCGATGTTGCCGTCATGCTCGGCGATCACGGTGGCGACCTGGGCGAGGCTGCCGGGCTCGTTGACGTTCTCGACGCGAATGCGCGCCGGAAAGCGCTGCGGCGAGGTCTCGTCGACATCCCAGCGCACGTCGAGCCAGCGCTCCGGCTCCTCCTCGAAATCCTTCAGCGCCGGCGACTGGATCGGATAGATCGTGATCCCCTCGCCCGGCGTCACGATGCCGACGATACGGTCGCCCGGCACGGCGCCACCGTTCGGCGCGAACTTCACCGGCAGGCCGGAATTGAGCCCGCTGATCGGGATGGCGAACGGGCCGCGGTGGGGCTCGGCCGCGGGCGCGGCAGCCTTGGCCGCCGGCGCGGCGGCCGTCTTCTTGGCGCCATAGCGCACGACGCGCTCTTCCTTGTAGTCCGGATACATCGCGCGCGCGACGTCGGAGGCCTTGATCTCGCCGCGGCCGACCGCCGCCATCACGTCCTCGATCGAGGCGCGCGCCAGACGCGGCAGCGCGCCCTTGAGCTTGTCGTCGGCATATTCGAGCTTGGTCCGTTCGAACAGGCGTTCGACGATGCGCCGGCCCAGCCCGGCATATTGATCGCGCACGGCGGTTCGGGTGGCGCGCCGGATGGCGGCGCGTGCCTTGCCGGTGATGGCGAGCGTCTCCCAGGCCGAGGGCGGCGCCGACTGCGCATCCGACGTCAGCACTTCGACCTCGTCGCCGTTCTGCAGCTCCGACGACAGCGCCGCGAACTTGCCGTTGATCTTGCAGCCGACGGCGCTGTTGCCGACGTCGGTATGCACGGCATAGGCGAAGTCGATCACGTTTGCGTGGCGTGGCAGCGCGATCAGCTTGCCCTTCGGCGTGAAGCAGAACACCTGATCGTGAAACAGCTCGAGCTTGGTGTGCTCGAGGAACTCTTCGGGGTTGGCGCTCTCCGAAAGGATGCCGATGGTGTGGCGGAGCCAGGCGAAGGCGTTCGATTCGCGCTTCAGCCGTTCCGTCGGCGAGGCGAGGTCGTCCTTGTAGAAGGCGTGGGCGGCGATGCCGAGTTCGGCGATCTGATCCATCTCCTCGGTGCGGATCTGCAGCTCGACGCGCTGCTTGCCCGGGCCGATCACGGTCGTGTGGATCGAGCGATAGTCGTTCTGCTTCGGCGTCGAGATGTAGTCCTTGAAGCGGCCGGGCACGACAGGCCAGGTCGTATGCACGATACCGAGCGCACGATAGCAGGATTCCAGATCCGGCATGATGACGCGAAAGCCGAAGATGTCGGACAGCTGCTCGAAGCCGATGGATTTGCGTTCCATCTTGGTCCAGATCGAGAATGGCCGCTTGCGGCGGCCGAACACCCGCGCGGTGAGGCCGTGTTCGCGAAACTTGCGGGCCAGCTGGCTCTCGATTTCGCCGATCAGGTTGCGGTTGCGCTCCGCCAGCGCATCGAGCCGCTGCATCACCACGCTGTAGGCCTGCGGGTCGAGCGTCCGGAACGAGAGATCCTCGAGTTCCTCGCGCATCTCCTGCATGCCCATCCGGCCCGCCAGCGGCGCGTAGATGTCGAGCGTCTCCTCGGCAATCCGCCGCCGCGATGCCTCCGGCACGAACTCCAGCGTGCGCATGTTATGCAAGCGATCCGCGAGCTTGACCAGCAGCACACGCACGTCGTCGGCGATCGCCAGCAGGAGCTTGCGCAGATTCTCGGCCTGCTTGGCCTCGCGCGAGACCAGCTCGAGCCGCTTCAGCTTGGTCAAGCCTTCGACGAGCGCACCGATCTCGGGGCCGAAGAAGCGGTCGATCTCGGCGCGGGTCGCCTCGGTGTCCTCGATCGTGTCGTGCAGCAGCGCAGCGACGATGGTGGCGTCGTCCAGCTTCAGGTCGGTCAAAATGGCCGCGACCTCGAGTGGATGCGTGAAATACGGGTCGCCCGACGCGCGGGTCTGCGACCCATGCGCCTTCATGGCGTACACGTAGGCGCGGTTGAGCAGATCCTCGTTCGTATCCGGATTGTAGGAGCGGACTCGTTCCACGAGGTCGTACTGCCGCATCATGCGGGAGCGCGGCTTCGGCGGCCGCGGCCGCTCAGCCGGCGGCGGAGGCGCCAACGCGGCCGATTCGGCCGCCGCCTGCATCTGCTGAGGAGTGTGGCCCGAAACCACCATGGAAAATGACTAAACCTTTATCTTCGTGACCAAATCTGCCGGATGGCAGGCGCTTGGCGCAGCCCTATGGTAATCACGGAATCACGTTCAAATGCAAAGGCCCGGACGTGGTCCGGGCCTTCACATTCTCACAAGTTGGCTGGAGCTCGCGCTGACGGTGACGAGACCGTCACTCGTCCTCTTCCGGCTGTTCTTCCGGCGGAGCGAGGCCCTCGAGGCCCTTCAGCAGCTCTTCCTCGGTCATGCGCTCGACGGCGACCTCGGTGTCGTCGGCATCGACGCTGGCACCGGCCGAGCCGATCAGCGGCACCGTGTCCGGCTCCGGCTCGTCGACCTCGACGAACTTCTGCAGCGAATGCACCAGTTCTTCCTTCAGATCCTCGGGAGAAATGGTCGAATCCGCAATTTCCCGGAGTGCGACGACGGGATTCTTGTCATTATCTCTATCAATTGTAAGTTGCGATCCTGATGAGATCATGCGCGCGCGATGCGCGGCCAGGAGAACCAGGTCGAACCGGTTGTCGACTTTATCGATACAATCTTCCACAGTGACGCGCGCCATTGTCGCTCCGGTCCTTTGTGTGCTTAATATGCTGATTATGCTGGGCTAGTTATAGAGGCTGGCCGGCTTTCGCAAGGCAAAACTGGCGTCAGGGTTCGGTAAGGGGCAAGGAGTACCGAATTCGGCAACCTTGACTGGCGCTCCGTCCAGACCCGTGGAATTCGGGCCTTGGACAAGAAAACGCTTCATTACGTCGTCACAAGTGCGCCTTTGTTGCCCCGACCACTCCTGTTTGCGGTAACCTCACACCAGATGGACCGCCGACGCCTTGGCAGTATCTTGAAATGGAATGCGCGACCGACTGGAGTCGCGCCAAAAATAGAATCTAACTGAACGCGAGACACTGAATGTCATCTTCGACCAACAAGATTGCGCTCTTCATTGACGGCGCCAACCTATACGCCACGGCCAAGACGCTCGGCTTCGACATTGACTACAAGCGCCTGCTCAAGGAATTTCAGAGCCGCGGCACGCTGCTCCGCGCGTTCTATTACACCGCGATCATTGAGGATCAGGAGTACTCGTCGATTCGGCCCTTGATCGACTGGCTCGACTACAACGGCTATACGGTCGTCACCAAGGCGACGAAGGAATTCATCGACGCCAGCGGCCGGCGCAAGGTCAAGGGCAACATGGACATCGAGCTCGCCGTCGATGCCATGGAACTCGCCGAGCATATCGACCAGATGGTGCTGTTCTCGGGCGACGGCGACTTCCGTTCGCTGGTCGAAGCGATGCAGCGCCGCGGCGTTCGCGTCACCGTGATCTCGACCATCTCCAGCCAGCCGCCGATGATCGCCGACGAGTTACGCCGCCAGGCCGACGTCTTCACCGACCTCATGGAGTTGCAGTCCAAGCTCGGCCGCGACCCATCGGAGCGCCCCGCCCCGCGCGAGCCGCGCCACCATTCTCCGCAATTCCTGCAGCGCTCGACCACGGCGCCCGCCCGCGCCACGACCACCACCACCACCACGCCCAACGATGACGATTTCGAGGACTAGGCGGACGGGCACTCAGCCTGCGCCGCCTGCCCCGTCTTCGACCAATCCCGATCGAGACTGTCCGCTGTGCCCTCGCCTCGTTGAGTTCCGCGAGGCGCAGCGCGCGCGTGAGCCGTCATGGTTCAACGCCCCGGTGCCGTCGTTCGGCGATCCCGACGCGCGCCTCCTGATCGTCGGCCTCGCGCCAGGGCTGCAGGGTGCGAATCGCACCGGGCGCCCGTTCACCGGCGACTATGCCGGGGAGCTGCTCTACGGGACGCTGCTGCACTACGGATTTGCAAAAGGCCGCTTCGAAGCCCGCCCCGACGACGGGCTGACGCTGGTGGACTGCCGAATCAGCAACGCGGTGCGCTGCGTGCCGCCGCAGAACAAGCCGCTGCCGGCCGAGATCAACCAATGCCGGAGCTTCCTCGGCGCCACCATCGCCGCGATGCCTCGGCTGCGCAGCATCGTCGCGCTCGGCCGCATCTCCCACGACACGCTCCTGAAGCTGCTGGGCTTGCGCGCGGTCGCGGCGCCCTTCGCCCATGGCGCCGTGCACCAGGCCGGCGGGATCCGGCTATACGACAGCTATCACTGCTCACGCTACAATACGAACACCGGCGTGCTCACGACCGAGATGTTCCACGCCGTGTTCGCGCGCGTGAAGGCGGATCTGGATTAGTTCGGCCTGCCCCACCCTCACGCGGCAGATGCGCGGTTGTCCTTCAGCCACGCCAGCACGTCGCCCGCGTTCCTGTCCGGTGGAAACACCGGATAGAACACGTGGGTGATGCGGGCGTCGTCCACGATCATGGCAAGCCGCTTGATCATGGTCAGCCCGGCGATCTCCATCGTCGGCAACCGCAGGGCATTGGTCAGCTCGAGCTTTTCGTCCGACAGCACCGGAAACGGCAGGTGCAGGCGCGAGGCCATCTCGGTCTGATAGGCATTGCTCTGCGTCGACAGGCCGAACACATGCGCGGCGCCGGCCGATTTCAACTCGCCGAACAGGTCGCGGAAGCTGCAGGTCTGCGGCGTGCAGCCGCGCGCACCCGGGATCATGTCCCAGTCCTCGACCAGCGACACCTTGCCGGGCTCGCCGGTCCGCGGATAGGCGAACACGACGGTCCGTCCTGGCAGATCGGACAACGTGACCAGCGTGTCGTCGGTCGCACGCAGTCCGATCGCGGGAATGATCGTCCCGACCAGATGATCGGCTGCGCCGTCGTCGGTCGGAGCCGGAATCCGGCTCCAGTCGACGTCCAAGAGGTTCTTCTGATTCATCGGATGCTTTCCCAAGGCTCAGGCGTGCCGCCGAGGAGCGTGCGGCAATGGTCTCGTTAGCCGCGCGCCCGCAGCAGCCGGCCCTTCTCGCGGCCCCAATCGCGCTTCTTCTCGCTCTCGCGCTTGTCGTGCAGCTTCTTGCCCTTGGCGACGGCGAGCAGCAGCTTGGCGCGGCCCCGCTCGTTGAAATAGAGCTTCAGCGGGATCAGCGTCATGCCTTCGCGCTCGACCGCGCCCATCAGCTTGTTGATCTGCTTGCGATGCAGCAGCAGCTTGCGCGGCCGCTTCGGCTCGTGATTGAAGCGATTGGCCTGCAGATATTCGGGAATGTTGGCGTTGATCAGCCAGATCTCGCCGTTGCGCGAATCCGCATAGGATTCCGCGATCGTCGACTTGCCGCCGCGGACCGACTTCACCTCGGTGCCGGTCAGCGCGATGCCGGCCTCGATGGTGTCCTCGATCGCGTAGTTGAACCGCGCCTTGCGATTCTCGGCGGCGACCGTGATCTTGGGTTCGTTCTTTTCAGCCATCAGGACTTTTTCAGGAGATCACGGATCTCGGTCAACAGCTCGACCTCGGCCGAGGGCTTCGCCGGCGCCGCGGGGGCTGCCGCTTCGTTCCGCTTCAACCTGTTTATCACACGGATGATCATGAACAGCACGAAAGCGATGATGAAGAAGTTCAGGGTCAAGGTCAGGAACTGTCCATAGGCCAGCACGGCACCCTGCTTCTTCGCGTCCGCAAGGTTGCTCGCATTGACCGTCTTGGACAGCGGGATGAAGTAGTTCGAGAAATCGAGGCCGCCGGTGATGGCGCCGATGATCGGCATGATGACATCGGCGACGAGCGAGGTGACGATGGCGCCGAAGGCCGCGCCGATGATGACGCCGACGGCGAGGTCGACGACGTTGCCCTTCATCGCGAATTCACGGAATTCCTTCAACATGCTCGCGTCCCCCCTCAGATACGTCGGCTCAGTTGATCAGTCCGGCATGAACCATCGCCTCGCGCACCGCGACCCGGGTCGGCTCCGACACCGGCACCATCGGCAGCCGCAGCTTCTCCTCGATCTTGCCGAGCAGCGACAGCGCGTATTTCACCGGGGCCGGGTTGGACTCGATGAACAGATTGGTGTGCAGCGGCATCAGCTTGTCGTGAATCTTCAGCGCCGTTGCGACATCGCCCTTCTGCCAGGCCTGGTGGAATTCCGAGCACAGCCGCGGCGCGACATTCGACGTCACCGAGATGCAGCCATGGCCGCCATGCGCCATGTAGCCGATGATCGTCGCATCCTCGCCCGAGAGCTGGTTGAACTCCTCGCCCATCGCGGCGCGCTGCTGCGACACCCGCACCATGCTCGCGGTGGCATCCTTCACGCCGGCGATGTTCTTCAGCTCGAACAGGCGCTTCATGGTGTCGACGGACATGTCGATCACCGAGCGCGGCGGAATATTGTAGATGATGATCGGAATGCCGATCGCATCGTTGATCGCCTTGAAGTGCTGATACAGGCCTTCCTGCGTCGGCTTGTTGTAATAGGGCGTCACCACCAGCACCGCGTCCGCCCCCGCCTTCTCGGCGTGCTGGGCGAGCTCGACCGCCTCCTTGGTCGAATTGGAGCCGGCGCCGGCGACGACGGGCACGCGTCCCCGGGCCTCAGCGATGCACCACTCGACCACCCGCTTGTGCTCGTCATGACTGAGCGTCGGGCTCTCGCCCGTCGTGCCGACCGGCACGAGGCCGTTGGTGCCCTCGTCGATCTGCCAGTTCACAAGGCTGCGAAAAGCGGCCTCGTCCACGGACCCGTTCTTGAAAGGAGTGACCAAGGCGGTGAAAGAACCCCGGAAATTCGTCTTGGCTGCCATGAAACTCCCTCCCAAACGCCGTTTGGCCCCTGTGCGAGCCACTTCATACCGGGTCTACCGACGGGGCGGAAGGCCCGCCCGCGGCTGGGCTGCCTTCTCAACAGGCACACGAATCGCGCGAATCGCTTTGCCGAGGCCCGCGATACCCCGCCCCCGGCCCCGCACGCTCCGCACCGACAAAGGCTGATCACCCTTCTCTGACCCGGCGCGGCCGCACGCCGCCCTTCGGTCGTGATTTCGCCGCGGTGTTGGCGCAGGTTGCAGTCCTTCCCAGTATATTTAGGATTTGTTCACCTTTTCGATAGACCCATGTTGGTCAGGGGATCGAAGTCATCCGCCGCAAAAGGAACGCCGTGCCCTTTTCTGCCCGCGCCACTGCATTGCGATCGACCGCCCTGTCGGTGTCACTCTCGGTGTCCTTGGCCGCCGGCCTGACACTCGGATGGGCTCTCGCCGGCCATAGCGCTCTCGCCAAGGACCAGGCCGCTGGGTCCAAGGTTTCGGGATCCAAGGCTCCCGCGACCAAGGTTCCGGTGCCGAAGGCGCGTCCGATCGCGCGCAGCGCGGTTCCGAAGACGAACACCCACGAGGCCGCCGGGACCAGGAGCGAGGTCGACGCGCGGGCCGAAGCGAAGGCCGAGGTCAAGAGCAGCCCCAAAGGCGCCGGCGAGACGCCGCGCGCGGCCCCGAGGGACATCACCCCCAGCGCGGCGGCTGCAAGCCTGCCGGCCCGCCAGCATGCCGCCCTGCCCGCCTCCCGCAAGCTCGTGGTGCCGGCTGCGATCGCCGTGACGTCCTCGACCTCGCAGTCCGACAAGGACGCGCTCGAAAACGTGATCGAGCTCGTCCGCAAGCGCAAGCCCAGCGATGCCACCGAGGTCGTGCAGGCGATCTCGGATCCCGTGGCGCGCAAGCTCGCGGAGTGGGTGATCCTGCGCAGCGACAACAACAATGCCAGCGTGGAGCGCTACCGCGCGTTCATCGCCGCCAACCCGTCCTGGCCGTCACAGACCTTCCTGCGGCGCCGGCTCGAGGCCGCGTTGTGGGACGACAAGCGCGACGATGCCGTGGTGTGGTCCTGGTTCGAGAACGAATCGCCGCTGTCGGCCAAGGGCAAGTTCGCGCTGGCCCGGGTGATGCTCAATCGCGGCGACCGCGCCAATGCCGAGCGCCTGGTGCGCGATGCCTGGCGCAACGACGCGATGTCCGAGGAGACCGAGAACAACATTCTGGATCAGTACGGCGCCCTGCTGTCCGGCGGCGATCACAAGGCGCGGATGGACACGCTGCTGTATGGCAGCGAGCACGAGGCCGCCATGCGCGCTGCCCGGCGGCTTGGCTCGGGCCACGTGGCGCTGGCAAAAGCGCGAATCGCGGCCTACCGCAAAGCCTCCAACAGCCAGAGCCTGCTCGATGCCGTGCCGCGCGAACTCCACGGCGATGCAGGCTACATTTTCAGCCGCATCCAACTGCTGCGGCGCGATGAAAAATTCGCCGAGGCGGCGCAGCTGATGCTGAACGCGCCCAAGGATCCCGGCCGCCTGCACAATCTGGACGAATGGTGGATCGAGCGCCGACTGCTGGCGCGCAAGATGATCGACACCGGCGAATATCGCAGCGCCTACCTGATCGCGCGCGACGCGGCGCTGCCGAACCGCGACATCTACAAGACCGAGCAGGAATTCACCGCGGGCTGGATCGCGCTGCGTTTCCTCAACGATCCGGCCACCGCGGCCCAGCACTTTGCACGGATCGGCGTCGGCAGCGTCAATCCGACCACCCTGGCGCGGGCCGGCTATTGGCAGGGCCGCGCGGCAGAAGCGATGGGGCGCATGCAGGAGGCGCGCGCGGCCTATACGTCGGCCGCCGAGCAGTCCACGAGCTACTACGGACAGTTGGCGCGCGCGAAGCTCGGCCTGCCGCAGCTCGGCCTCAATGCCGCGCCGAGCGGCCGCGGACGCGGCGTCGAACGGCTCGAGGTGGTGCGCGCGGTGCAACTGCTCTACGAGCTCGACGAGGGCGAGGTCGCGATCCCGATCTTCGCCGACATGGGCGACAACGGCGACCCCGACGTGCTGGTCGGAATCGCGGAAATCGCCGCGCGAAACAGCGATGCGCGAGCGATGCTGCTGGTCGGCAAGGCCGCGCTCAATCGCGGACTGCCGTTCGATCATTACGCCTATCCGGTCACGGGCATCCCCGCGTTCCGGGCGCTCGGGCCGGAGGTCGAACAGAGCGTGATCTTCTCGATCGCGCGCCAGGAGAGCGCCTTCAACCAGGCCGTGGTCTCGCCGGCTCAGGCCTACGGGCTCATGCAGGTCACGCCGGATGCGGGTCGCTACGTCTGCAAGCGCGCCGGCGTCAGCTTCGATCTGAACCGGATGAAGACCGACCCGGTCTACAACGCGCAGCTCGGCGCGGCCGAGCTTGGCGGCCTGCTCGAGGACTATCGCGGCTCGTACATCATGACGTTCGCGGCCTACAATGCCGGCCGCGGCAGCGTGCGGAAATGGGTCGAGCGGTATGGCGACCCACGCGATCCGAAGGTGGACGCGGTGGATTGGGTCGAGCTGATCCCGTTCTCGGAGACCCGCAACTATGTGCAGCGGGTGATGGAGAACCTGCAGGTCTATCGCGCCCGTTTCGGCGGCGGCTCGCGGCTACAGATCGAGGCCGATCTGCGCCGCGGCGCTGTGGTGGAGTAGCGAGTAGCGAGTAGCGAGTAGCGAGTAGCGAGTAGCGAGTAGCGAGTAGCGAGTAGCGAAGCCTGGGCTCCGCTCCGTCGTCAACTGCTATTCGCTACTCCCTATTCGCCATTCGCCCGCACTTACCAGTTGCGCTGGGCACGCACCAGCAGCGAGACCGAGTCCTGGTCCTTCAACTGGTAGGTCGTGGCCGGCTTGGCGACCGCCGCGACCGCCGGTGCGTTCGCCACGCCGGTGAACTTCTGGTCCAGCCGGGTCCAAGCGACGTCCGCAGAGAAGGTCAGATTCTTGACCGGCGTCCAGCGCGTGATCACACCCACCGTCGAGATGTTGAAGTCGGGGTTGCAATTCGCAGGCGTGATTCCGAGAGCGACCATGCCCGCACCGTTGCAGATCAGTCCCTTCGCGGTGTTGTTGTATCTGACGCCGCTCCAGGAGCCGTAGACCGCCGTGTTCCAGAACGGATCCCAGTTGTGGGTAAAGGCACCCCGGAAGCCGTAGGTGGTGGTCAGCTGCTGCTGGGTATTCGCCCCAAACACCGAATCCGACACGCCGGCGAAGCCCAGGCTCTGGAAAGCGCCGGCCATGTTGCTGCCGCCGTACATCGCGTAGTTGATCGGCGCGAGGCTCTGGAAGTTGTAGCGGCTGGCACCGTTGGTGTAGACGCCCTGCAGATTGATGGTGTCGCCGGCGCCGGTCGGGATGTTCTTGATCGACAGGGCGAGCTGACCGGCATAGCCCCATTTGTCGGCGGGATGCCCGGTCGTCTCGTTGGCACCGAAGAAGGCGGCGTGATTGTCGTGCGCCGCGAAGGACGCCTGGAACAGGCCCCAGGCCTGATCGACGCGCACCATGCCGACGATGTCGGGCGCGACGTTGCCGCCGAAATTCGACGTGCCATAGCTGCCGGTGAGCACGCCGGCGGCCGTCTGTCCCGCCGTATTCCAGATCTGCGACTGCGAATACTGCGTCGCATCCTGGGCCGAGATCGCGGCCGTGATGCCCGAGCCGAAATCCGCGGTGTAGGTGAACTGGTTGACGCCGGTGATGGTGCCGCCGCCTCCGGTCAGACCGTCGAAATTGTTGCCGGGGTAGTTGGCCCAAGGCGCGTCGAACTGCGACACGGCCTTACCCATGGTGAAGCCGGCGAACTGGATGAAGGCATAGAAGACGCCGATCCCGCCTTGCGCGATGTTGCCGTCAGCCTGCGCTCCAGGCGCGCCCGCCGTCGAATAGGCAGTTGCGCCCGTGGCGGAGCCGGTCCCGGCATAGCTGCCCCCGGTCCACTGGAAGACACCGTCGAAGAAGGTGCGCACGACGCCATATTCGGTCGCGGTGCGGGTGTCGATGTTGAGGTCGGCGCGCGAACGCGTCGTGTAGTAGTTGCTGAGACGATTTCGCCCGCCGGCGACGCCGTTCACGGCATTCTGGAAGATCGTATTCGTGCCGAAGCCGGCCTCGACCCGCAGATAGCCGCCGAGCTTGATGCAGGTGTCGGTGCCCGGAATGTAGAAAAATCCGGCGCCGTACATCGAGCAGACCCTGACATACTCGACCGCTTTGGCCTTGATCGGAAGGTCGGCGGCCTGAGCCCCACCCATGGCGAGCAACGCCGCCCCTGAGCCCAAAACAAGGCTCCTCACAGTCTTCATACTAACCTCCAAATTGCTCAGTTCAGACCGGCCCGGCTCGACATCGAACGACCGCCCCAACGGTCAGCCCGTCTCCAGCTGCACCACAGTGCCCGCGCATAGCGTTGCAGTGGGAACGATCGCGAGGCAGAGTTGGTGCTTTATCGGACCATTCTCGTGACCGGCCGGATCACGCATGTGGCACGGCCGCGGCACGGCACGCGGTCGCCGGATCTCCGAGGGTAATGTGTCGGGGAAGACTTTCGCCGCCGAATGCGTGTCGCGGTCGTGGCGGGAATGCAGCAGGACGGACGTCGAGAACCGCGGCGAGCGCGAGGCTCAAACTCTCTGGCCCCGTCATCCCGGCGATCGTGGCACGGGCCCTCGCCCGCCCGAGATCAGGCAGGCCAAGCTTGGCTCAAACGCGCGGTCGAACCGAGCGAATCCGCCGACCACCTCTCACGGATGTTTGAGCCGCATGGCCACGAGGCGGTCGCGAAATTCCATCCAGATCGTATTGCGTCGCGTGGCCGCGCGGTGTGGTTCTCGGGCGGGTCGGCAGCATGTTTGTCAGCGACAAAGCGGCACGGTGAGGAATGCGGGTCTCGGTGCTGGAGCACGCGCTGGCGAGGCAAAGAAAAACCCCCGGCAGTTGCCTGCCGGGGGTTGGTCAAACCGTCGTGAGACGGTCTGGATCAGAAGTTGCGCTGAGCGCGGAGCAGCAGGACAGCCGACTGCTGATCCTTCAGCTCATACACCGCAGCCGGCTTGGCGACAGCGGCGGCAGCCGGGGCCGTGACCGAACCCGAGTGCTTCTGGTCGAGCCACGAGTAGGCGAAGTCGGCCGAGAAGGTCAGGTTCTTGACCGGGGTCCAGCGCGTGATCAGGCCGATGGTGGCCAGATCGAAGTCCGGATTACAGGTCGAACCCGCGTTGAAGGCCGCAACCACGCCGGGGCTGGTGCAGATCAGGCCCTTGGCCGTGCCGTTGTAGCGGACAGCAGCCCAAGACCCGTAGATCGCAGTGTTCCAGGCCGGGTTCCAGTTGTGGGTGTACGCACCGCGCACACCGTAGGTCGTGGTCAGCTGCTGCTCGCCACCGGTCGTGAAGACCGAGTCGCCCACGCCGGCAAAGCCGACGCTCTGATAGGCGCCAGCCAGACCCGTGCTGCCGTACATCGAATAGCTGTTCGGCATCAGGCTCTGGATGTTGTAGCGGCTCGCACCGTTGGTGTAGACGCCCTGCACGTTGATCGTGTCGCCAGGTCCGGTCGGGATGTTCTTGATCGACAGGGCCAGCTGAGCCGCCCAGCCCCACTTGTCGGCCGGGTGGCCGGAGGTCTCGGACGCGCCGTAGTAAGCGACATGGTTGTCATGCGCCGCGAACGACGCCTGGAACAGACCCCAGGCCTGGTCGACACGGACCATACCGACGAAGTCCGGAGAGACGTTGCCGCCGTAGTTGCTGGTGCCGTAAGCACCACCGATCACGCCAGCCGCCGTCGAACCCGCCACGTTCCAGAGGTTGTTCTGGTAGTAGGCGGTCGCATCCTGAGCCGAAACGGTGGCCGTGATGCCGGAGCCGAAGTCAGCAGTGTAGCTGAACTGGTTGACGCCGGTGACCGTGCCGCCGCCGCCGGCGAGACCGTCGAAGTTGTTGCCCGGATAGTTCACCCAGGGCGTGTCGAACTGCGACACGGCCTTACCCATGGTGAAGCCGGCGAACTGGATGAAGGCATAGTACACGCCGACCGAACCCTGCGCGATATTGCCGTCGGCCTGTGCGCCCGGCGCACCAGCCGTCGAGTAAGCGGTCGCACCGGTGGCCGAACCCGTGCCGGCATAGCCGCCGGAGGTCCAGCTGAAGGTCAGGTCAGCGAAGGTACGGACCACGCCGTACTCGGTCGCCGTGCGCGTGTCGATGTTGATGTCCTGACGAGCGCGGGCCGTGTAGTAGTTGCTCAGGCGGTTATGCGCACCACCCTGGCCGCTGAACGTGCCGTTGAAGTCGCTGTTGGTGGCGATCGCCGTTTCAGCGCGGAGATAGCCGCCCAGCTTGATGCAGGTGTCGGTGCCGGGGATGTAGTAGAAGCCCGCACCATACAGGGAGCAAACCTTCACATACTCGACCGCTTTGGCCTTGATCGGAAGGTCGGCCGCCTGAGCCGCGGACATGGCGAGCAGAACTGCCGCCGAGCCGAGGACAAGGCTCTTAACCGTCTTCATTTAAACCTCCAAGTTGCTCTTTTGAGAAAGAACCGGACCAAGATCCCCCAGGACGATCCGCTTCCTCTGCTCCCGAAAAACCGCTTCAGCCGCTTCGCGCCATCGGACACACCCGCATCACGCGAGGGACTTAAGCGAACCACCTGTCACGGGACGATCGAGTAACCCCCCACCGTCATCAGGAACTATGCCTTCGCTCATTCGGTAAGCAAAATAGTTTATGCAGTCAGGTAATTGAATGAAGCCGAAATGTGTCTTGGGGGCAACACAATGGCAGCTTGTTGTGCAGCGCACGGGGGACGGCCGATGTCCTCCTAGATAAGTGATTTTGTTGCGGATTTTTTTTCTTTAGGGTCGAGCTTCGTACTGGAACTCCTGAGCAATGGCGCCCTTGAAGAACATGTCTGCCGCACCTGTGGAAGCGGACGCGCAACCGAAGACTGCCGAACATCTGCCGAAGAATCGCGACGCCATTCTTCGCTTCGCCCGGGAGATCTCCACGATCAACGTCCATCTGGAGGAGCTGAGGTACTTCTGGGCCAAGAGAATCGGCATCAGTGGCCCGCAATGGATGATCCTGATGGCGATCTCCGAGCTGGATCAAGGCGAGGGAGTCGCCGTGAATGCGGCGGCCAAGCGGCTGCACGTCGACCCTTCGTTCGTCACGACTCAGTCGAAGCTGCTCGAGAAGAAGGGCTTCATGGAACGCAAGCCCGCCCCCAACGATGCGCGCGTGGTCCGGATGTCGCTCACCACCAAGACATCGGAGCAGTTCGCCGAGCTGGAAGCTCAGCAGGCGCAGATCTTCAGCTTCATCTTCGAGGAATTCGACGCTCGCGAGCTGGCGACCTTCACGGACAAGCTGGCTGGCCTCAAGGACCGTTTCGAGAAGGCCAGCGCGCGACTCACGATGGGACTCTGAGGCCCCCGAGGCGGTCACGGCCCGACCGCCTCTTACGGGGGAGCGAGCGCAGACATGCGGTCGCGTCAGCCTGGAGGCCGCTGAGACCCCGCCAGACGCTTGGCGATCCAGTCGAAGACGAAGGCATCGGCCTCGAGCCAATCGGCGCCCGCGCTGGAGACGATCTTCAGAGTGATGTCCGGGTGCTCGCGCTTGATCTGCGCGATCAGCCGGGTTGCGATGTCGGCCCGCAGCCAGCCACGCTCCGGCACCGTCACCAGCAGCGGACACATGATCTGCCGCGCCGCCAGCCCATCGCTGGCGATCGACAGCCTGCCCCGCTCGCCCGCACCGGGTCGGCGTGACAGGAAGACGCGCTCGTGAATATCCCACAAGCCGGCGTCGCAGACCGCCGCAGCATAACGCGGATCGAGTGCGATGCCGCGCGCGACGAAGGACGAGCTCCAGTCATCCGCCAGGATCGCGATCCGGCCTTCGTCCACGTCGTCACGGGACGTCGCGTAGTCCATCACGCTTGCGATGGCTGATTCGAGATCGCGACGGCCGACGATCTCCTCGAAGCGGCAGTCCGGTCCGCTGCCCAGCAGATCGACCACCAGCAGCGCCAGGCCGCGCTGCTCCGCATGGGCTGCAAGCTTGAACAGGGAGGTTTCCTTGCGACGGCCGGGCTCACCGATGCAGATGACGGTGGGCGCCCTGCCTCCCTCGCAACGCGCCGGCAGGAAATAGGCTTCGAGCGGATAGTCGGCGCGCCAGTGAATTGTGACGACCTCTCCTTGCGGATCGGCACCGCGCAGGAATTCGCGCGCACATTCGCGCATGCGGGACAGCACGACGGCCTGGCGAGAGCGCGAGCTGCTGAACGGACAGGCCGCAGCCTCATAACAATCGATCGCGCGCGACCATTTGCGAAACGCCAGCTCGGGACGGCCGCTGCTCACGGCGTCGGCGGCGGCAGCCTTCATCGCATCCGCGCATTGCATCCACTCGCGATACCAGGACTCGTCGTCGCTGGCCTCGATCCGCTGCGCAACCGCCAGACATTCCGCAAGCTCGGCCCGGCCCTCGGGCCGCGCTTCCAGCAGCCGCGTGATGGCGCCCGCCAGATCGTCTTGGTCGGACCACGGACGCAGCACTCCCACAGAGCCTTCCGAACTCATCTTTGGACTCATTCCTCACTGGCGTGACGGTGTGGCCCCGTCATCTGGCGGTCATGGTGACCATCCGGCATTTCCCGGTCAAGCCGATGAGCAACGATTTTTGGAGAGACGATCGATGTTTGCGCTGACGGCACGGCCTGCGGAGATCACGCCGAGGCTCTGCAATCGAGACGCAACGTCAGATGCTGGGCGGCGAGGAGATCCCGACATGAAGAAGCCTCCGGCGGGGCATCGCCAGAGGCTTCCTGGGGTCTAACATCGTATGATCGTCGTCTTGCGTCGGTGGTGAATGATTACTCAGGCATGACAAAATTAGCTTATCAACTCATCTGTTTTCAACACCATTTTTAAAAAAATACCAGCACGCAGCCAAACTACTGAAACGAATGCGATTTTCGAGCCACAGGCAATTGGATCCCTTGCTCGATTGCCTCGATCCGCCGATTTGGCATCGATCGCTGCTTGAGCGAACCAGACCCGGTGCCGCGCCGGAATGAGCGCCCGCACACAAGCAAAAACCCCCGGCAGTTTCCTGCCGGGGGCTCTTGAACCCGATCAGACGATCAGGATCAGAAGTTGCGCTGAGCGCGGAGCAGCAAGGACACCGAGTTCTGGTCCTTGAGCTGATAGACCGCAGCCGGCTTGGAGGTCGTGGTCGTGGCCGGAGAAACGATGTTGCCCGAGTACTTCTGGTCCAGGTTGGTCCAGGCCACGTCGGCCGAGAAGGTCAGGTTCTTGACCGGGGTCCAACGGGTGATCAAGCCGAGCGAGGAGATGTTGAAGTCGGGGTTGCAGGTGAAGCCTGCGCCCGCGATCGCACCCATCGCCGCGCTGCCGCAGATCAGGCCCTTGGCAGTGTTGTTGTAGCTCACGGCAGCCCACGAACCGTAGATCGCCGAGTTCCAGGTCGGGCTCCAGTTGTGGGTGTAGGCGCCACGGAAGCCGTAGGTCGTGGTCAGCTGCTGCTCACCGCCGGTCACGAAGACCGAATCGCTGACGCCAGCGAAGCCGAGCGTGCCGTAGACACCAGCCGTGCTGCTGCCGCCGTACATCGCGTAGGTGGTCGGCACCAGGCTCTGAGCGTTGTAGCGGCTCGCACCGTTGGTGTAGACGCCCTGGATGTTGATGGTGTCGCCGGGGCCGGTCGGGATGTTCTTGATCGACAAGGCCAGCTGAGCAGCCCAGCCCCACTTGTCAGCCGGGTGACCGGTGAGTTCGGTGGCGCCGTAGTAGCCGGTGTGGTTGTCATGCGCCGCGAACGACGCCTGGAACAGACCCCAAGCCTGGTCGACACGAACCATGCCGACGATGTCCGGAGAAACGTTGCCACCGAAGTTGTTGGTGCCATACGAGCCGCCGATGATGCCGGCCGCGGTGATGCCCGACACGTTCCACATGTTGGTGGT
This sequence comes from Bradyrhizobium sp. SZCCHNS1050, assembly GCF_032484785.1. Lineage (NCBI taxonomy): Bacteria > Pseudomonadati > Pseudomonadota > Alphaproteobacteria > Hyphomicrobiales > Nitrobacteraceae > Bradyrhizobium > Bradyrhizobium sp. SZCCHNS1050. Next base: position 86,433 of record NZ_JAUETR010000004.1, read on the forward strand.
GTAGTACTGGGTCGCGTCCTGCGCCGAGATCGCCGCAGTGATGCCCGAGCCGAAGTCGGCGGTGTAGGTGAACTGGTTGACACCGGTCACGGTGCCGCCGCCGCCCCACAGGCCGTCGAAGTTGTTGCCCGGGTAGTTGGTCCAGGGCGCGTCGAACTGCGACACGGCCTTACCCATCGTGAAGCCAGCGAACTGGATGAAGGCGTAGTACACGCCGATGCCGCCCTGGGCGATGTTGCCGTCGGCCTGAGCGCCAGGAGCGCCAGCCGTCGAGTAGGCGGTCGCGCCGGTCGCGGAGCCCGAGCCAGCGTAGGTGCCGCTGGTCCAGGTGAACGTCAGGTCAGCAAAGGTGCGGACCACGCCGTACTCGGTCGCGGTGCGCGTGTCGATGTTGAGGTCCTGACGAGCGCGGCTGTAGTAGTAGTTGCTGTTACGGTTCATGCCGCCGGCAACGCCGTTGACGGCGTTGTTGTACTGGCCGTTGCTGGCGAACGACGTTTCAGCACGCAGGTAGCCGCCCAGCTTGATGCAGGTGTCGGTGCCGGGGATGTAGTAGAAGCCAGCGCCGTAAAGCGAGCAGACCTTCACATATTCGACCGCCTTGGCCTTGATCGGAAGGTCAGCTGCCTGAGCCCCAGACATGGCGACGAGAGCGGCCGCCGAGCCCAGGACAAGGCTCTTGATCGTGTTCATAATGTTAAACCTCCAAGTTGCTCAGTCAGGGAAGGTTCCGCCTCCGCTGGGTGAGAGACACCCTTGGGGTTGGACCCGTTATCCCTCTTCGACCCGTCGCTCAGCCGCTTCGCGCTATCGGACACACCCGCATGAACGCGAGGGACTTGAGCGAACGACCTAAACGGGACGACGTTGGGATGCCCCCCTTCGTCGTGCGAGCAGAATTACCGAAGGCCTTTGCACACGCAACAAAGGAACCATCATTGCGGCGCTCGAGCGGCGCCTTTTCGGACCGGTGTTGCACAAAAGGCACGGAACCGTGGTTCTGCGGGAACACCTAAGTGGTTGTTTATGTTGTCGTTTTGTGACAACGCAATTTGGGGTGCTCAAGGCCGCGAGCACTCGCCCGCCAGGAACCCGCCCCAAGTCAGGCGTCTGGGCCACGAATCCAGCCACGCGCTGAACGAGAATCGGGTTGGAGGACGATGCCGTCTGCGCCCCTGCCACCGGCCGCCTTTGCAGACGACCCTCTATATTAGGGGTCCTCCGTGTCAGGGACCACCGAGAGGGCCGGCGCCGCCCGTCGACTTCCACGCCGTGCCGCGGCCGATCAACGGCAGGCTCAGCTCGCATCGATGGCCGAAGGTGAAGAGCACCGTCCACACCAGTCCAGCGAAGCCGCGGCCCTGTGAGGATTTCGAAACCGCATGCAATCTGCCGCTTGCGGCTCAGCGCGGCGTCGGGCATACCGACCCTCGCCGGAGACGTGGCCGAGTGGCTGAAGGCGGCGGTTTGCTAAACCGTTATAGGGTTGTAAAGCCCTATCGAGGGTTCGAATCCCTCCGTCTCCGCCAGCCGCCCCTGCGCGGTCAACAGCCCCTCCCCCTGATCATCCGCCTCAACGCCGAGCCGTTCACGCACCTGCCGGATCGCAACGGACCGTGGCCGTCGTGATCACGGTTGCCGCTCAATCACGCGCGGTTCAATCGAACAAGCCACGGCTGATGTTGATCACGAAGGCGGCGGGCACGCCGATGATGGTGCCGACGAACCCATAGCCGAGCGCAGCCCACCATGACGCTGCGCCTCCTGCTCCCATCACGGCACCATAGATGGCGCCGAGACCCGCACAGAGGGCGGTCACCACGACGAGGCGGCGGTCATTATGAGCCTCGACCCGCAGACGCTTCAACTCGCGCCGGCTCTGCACCGCAGGCCCGGCCGGCTCGGTCGATCCACAATGCGGGCACGCCACTGCGCTGAAGGAGACACCGCTGCCGCAGTCATGGCAGTCGTACAGCTCTTGCCGCCGCGCCTGTCGCCGTGCCTGGCCCATGCCGTCAATCCCGCTTGTCTGCGTCACACCGAACGACAGATAGGAGATTTATCGGCGCGCGACGAGGCCCGCTTCCGACGAGAATGAACGATCGGGCGCGGGTGGCCACCCCAGCACCCCGGTTCGCGGCCGGCAACACTGGCGCGTGCGGCATGCTCACGCCGAAAGCGAGATCCGCCAAGCCGCGGCTTAGCTCGCTCAGTGCGCGGTCATCCAGGCGCGCGCCTCGCGCTGCGCGGTCGCGATCTCGGCATCCGACATCTGCTCGGCGACCTCGCGGCGCATTGCCACGGCGTCGACGCGCCCCCTGAGGGCGGCGAGATTGAACCATTTGTGCGCGGCGATCAGATCGACCATGCCGTCGCGACCGCTCGCATAGAGCATGCCGAGCTCGAACAGCACATCGCCGCTGGCGCCCTGCTCCGCGGTGGTCACGTCATCAAAATTGAGTTGTCCCTGAAACATCGTCGCTCTCCTTCGCTCGAGGAGGCGGCCGGTCACCCGAGCACGCCCCCGTCCAACTGTTCAACGCCTGGTTATCCCCATGCCGTCTCGCGGCTTATGCGCGAAGGATGACTGATCAAGTTTGAAAGGCAGTTTAAACATCGTGCTGAACGAGCCCTGAACGCGGAGCCCCGCATTTTCCCGGGCCGGCTTCAATGCATTGATTCGAAATGGATTCTTCAACTCGGCAAAGAGCGGTTTACCGTTCTGTTTGGCAAACTCATAACCATCCGCGAAAGCGCCTCACCGCGCTGGCGCGGAGCGCACCACGCCGTTGGTCAACAGCCGCACCGGGACTGGACACGTCTCGACAGCACGTGCGGGGGATTGCGCAGCGCGGTACGAGCACGGCTGCGCCGAGCTGCTGATGATGATGCCGTTCGTCTATGGGAAGGTTGGAGGCACACAGTCGCCAAAGGCGCAGTGCTCAAGGATCGAGGGCGTCGGCGAACACGTCAGGATCAGATCCCACTCTGGCTGATAGCCGCTCGTGAGATTGCAGACCGGAAACGCGATCTGCACCGAACGAAGAAATCCTGTTTCTTCTGCCGGACCGTACCGCGAGCGAAGCCGCTCTCGAGTTCGATCCGACCGTTGACCTGATGTCTCGCCGACACCCTCTATCGTCTGTTGGAGCTTCAGGAGATCCGCCCGGCTCTCGAGGAGCTATGCCGACCTGCGTTCCAACGACGTGCCGGCATCAGTTGCCGGACTCATCTCGCAGAGGACTGCGAGAGTTACTTCTTCTTGGCGACCTTCTTGGTCTTCTTGGCAGTCTTCTTCGCCGCGGTCTTCGCGACCTTCTTCACTGCCTTCTTCGCCTTCTTCGCTTTCTTGGCCATGTTGCCCTCCGATGTGAGATGGCTTAGTCGATGCGTGCACTCGGGAATCGAGCTGCACTCCTCATCGATACACCAACGAGTGAAAAAAAACAGCTTCCGGCTTAAGGAAGTGTTGACAGGCGCGCGCGTGTGCGGCTGACGAAACGCGCGAAGCAGCGCGTCGATCGATCAAGAAAATACAAACGTCTCCCTGCGCAAGGCCGCGATCGCAACTAATCGAGATTGCGCAAAAAGCCTGTGCTGCAAGTATTTTTCTGAACGGCTGAACAGCACGGCGCACGCGACGACGCCGGCGTGTCGGCGTGCAGACTCGCATGGTGAGAGCAACGCGCGGACTCTGAGTCGTAAATTTTGGCAATGAAAAAATTTTCATTGCACACGCCCTCGTGTGCGTTCGAACGCTCGGCAATGGTGGCTTTTTTGCGAATCGCGTGCGGCGATTCGCCGGACCGCGACGCCAAGACAAACGGCGCGCACCATGTGCGCGCCGCTGGAAACGAAGACGGGCGATCGTCGTTCAGATGCCGAGCTTGCTCTTCAGGAGATCGTTCACCGCCTGCGGGTTGGCCTTGCCGCCCGACGACTTCATCACCTGACCGACGAACCAGCCGGCGAGCTGCGGCTTGGCCTTCGCCTGCGCGACCTTGTCCGGATTGGCGGCGATGATCTCGTCGACCACCTTCTCGATCGCGCCGAGGTCGGTGACCTGCTTCATGCCGCGGCTCTCGACCAGCTCGCGGGGGTCGCCGCCCTCGCTCCAGACGATCTCGAACAGGTCCTTGGCGATCTTGCCGGAGATGGTGCCTTCGCCGATCAGCGCGACGATCGCCGCGAGCTGGGAAGCCGACACCGGCGAGGACGCGATGTCGCGGCCCTCCTTGTTGAGCCGGCCGAACAGCTCGTTGATCACCCAGTTGGCGGCGAGCTTGCCGTCGCGCGCCCGCTCGGACAGCGCCTCCAGGACGGCCTCGTAGAACGCAGCGCTCTCGCGCTCGGCCACCAGCACGGAGGCGTCATAGGGCGACAGGCCGAAATCCGCGATGAAGCGCGCCTTCTTCTGGTCCGGCAGCTCCGGCAGCGCAGCCTTCAGCTCGTCGACGAAGGCCTGGCTGAATTCGAGCGGCAGCAGGTCCGGATCCGGGAAGTAACGGTAATCGTGCGCCTCCTCCTTGGAGCGCATCGAGCGCGTCTCGCCCTTGTCGGGATCGAAGCGGCGGGTTTCCTGCTCGATCACGCCGCCGTCCTCGATGATCTCGATCTGGCGCCGCGCCTCGGCCTCGACCGCCTGGCCGATGAAATTGATCGAGTTGATGTTCTTGATCTCGCAGCGGGTGCCGAGCGGGCCGCCGGGCTTGCGCACGGAGACGTTGACGTCGGCGCGCAGGGATCCCTTTTCCATGTCGCCGTCGCAGGTGCCGAGATAGCGCATGATCGACCGCAGCTTGGTGACGTAGGCCTTGGCCTGCTCGGCATCGCGGATATCCGGCTTGGAGACGATCTCCATCAGCGCCACGCCGCAGCGGTTGAAGTCGATATAGGACAGCGACGGCGACTGGTCGTGCAGCATCTTCCCGGGATCCTGCTCGATGTGCAGGCGCTCGATGCCAACAGTGGCGGTCTTGCCGCCGTCGAGCTCGACCGTGACCTCGCCCTCGCCCACGATCGGGTCCTTGTACTGGCTGATCTGGTAGCCCTGCGGCAGGTCGGGATAGAAATAGTTCTTGCGGTCGAACACCGAGCGCAGGTTGATCTTGGCGTTCAGACCAAGCCCGGTGCGCACGGCCTGGCGCACGCACTCCTCGTTGATGACCGGCAGCATGCCCGGCATCGCCACGTCGACCAGCGAGACATGGCTGTTGGGATCGCCGCCGAACGCGGTCGAGGCGCCCGAGAACAGCTTCGACTTCGAGGTGACCTGGGCGTGGATCTCCATGCCGATCACGACCTCCCAGTCGCCGGTGGCGCCCTTCATCAGCTTGCCGCTGGTTGCCGTCATGGCCCTCAACTCCCCATCAGCGCGGAGACGATCCGCTCAAATTCGATATCCAATGCATCCTTGGCGACGGGCTGCCCGGCCTGCCGATACCAATAGGCGGCATTGCCGAGATCGCCTTCGACGCGATGCAGATGCGCGTGCGCCCACGCCGCGTCGCGGCCGGTCTCGTCCTGAATGATCTTGTGCGCCCGGTCCCAGTCGCCCTTCGCCAGCCACCACAGGCCGGTGAGCACCGGCGTCAGGCCGGCCGCGGGCGCGTCGCCCGCGAGGCTCGTCTTGAACCCGGCGACGCTTACCACCACCGGACCGGCGTGAAGCGTCCCGCCGCCTGCTCGATGACCTCGCCGAGCGAGAACAGCGTCTCCTCGTCGAACGGACGGCCGATCAGTTGCAGCCCGAGCGGCAGCCCCTGTCCGTCCTTGCCGGCCGGCACCGCGATGCCCGGCAGGCCCGCCATGTTCACCGTCACCGTGAAGATGTCGTTGAGATACATCTCGACCGGATCGGCGCCGCCCTTCTCGCCGATGCCGAACGCGGCCGACGGCGTCGCCGGCGTCAGGATCGCGTTCACGCCCCTCGCAAAGCAGTCCTCGAAATCCTTCTTGATGAGGGTGCGGACCTTCTGCGCCCGGATGTAATAGGCGTCGTAATAGCCGGCCGACAGCACATAGGTCCCGATCATGACGCGGCGCCGCACCTCGGGCCCGAAACCTTCGGCGCGGGTGTTCTCGTACAGCTCGCCGATCGACTTGCCGGGCACGCGCAGGCCGTAGCGGACGCCGTCGTAGCGGGCGAGGTTGGAGGACGCCTCCGCCGGCGCCACGATGTAATAGGCCGGCAGAGCGTATTTGGTGTGCGGCAGCGACACCTCGACGGTTTCTGCGCCGGCGGCTTCCAGCCACTTGCGACCCTCACTCCAGAGCTTCTCGATTTCGGCCGGCATGCCGTCGAGCCGATACTCCTTGGGAATGCCGATCTTCATGCCCTTCACGGACTTCCCGATCGCAGCCTCGTAGTCCGGCACGGGGATGTCGACCGAGGTCGTGTCCTTCGGGTCGTGGCCGGCCATCGAGCGCAGCAGGATGGCCGCATCGCGGGTCGAGCGCGCGATCGGCCCGGCCTGGTCGAGCGAGGAAGCGAAGGCGACGACGCCCCAGCGCGAGCAGCGGCCATAGGTCGGCTTGATGCCGACGGTGGCGGTGAACGCGGCCGGCTGGCGGATCGAGCCGCCGGTATCGGTTGCGGTCGCGCCCATGCAGAGCAGCGCCGCCACCGCCGACGCCGAGCCGCCGGACGAGCCGCCCGGCACCAGCGTGGTGTTGGAGCCCTCGCGGCGCCAGGGGTTGCCGACCGGGCCGAAGTACGAGGTCTCGTTCGACGAGCCCATCGCGAACTCGTCATTGTTGAGCTTGCCGAGCATCACCGCGCCATCGCGCCAGAGCTGCGAGGTCACTGTCGACTCGTAGGTCGGCACGAAATTACCGAGGATCTTCGAGCAGGCCGTGGTGCGGACGTCCTTGGTCGCGAACAGGTCCTTGATCCCGAGCGGAATGCCGGCCAGCGGCCCACCCTCGCCTCTATTGATCTTGGCGTCGGCGTCGCGCGCCATCGCGCGCGCCTGGTCCGGCGTCTCCATCACGAAGGCATTGAGCGCCCGCGCCTCCTCGATCGCCTTGAGATGGGCGTCGGTGAGTTCCAGCGACGTGAAGGTCTTGCTCGCGAGACCCTTGCGGGCCTCGGCGAGCGTCAGGGACGTCAAATCGGTCATTTGTTGATCGGGCTGCAGAAGAAAGGGGAAAGCGTCTTGTCGTCGGCCGCGTCGTCCGCGAAGAACTTGTTCTTCGCAGGGGGGGCTTTCTTGGTATTGGCGGCCGCTTCGAGCTGGTCGAGGATCTCGTTGACGGTCTTGTCCGGATCGGCGGCCTTGCCCTGCCGCTCCATGGCGTCGAGATAGTCCATATAGGCCTTGTAGGCCGCTTCATCGTCGCAGAGCAGGCACATGGCGTTGGCTCGCTTGTCGGTTTGAAGGAGCGGATCACGCGCGATAAGCGCGGACCTGCCCTGGCTATTCCACGACCTTCGGCACGAGAAAGAAGTTGTTCTCGGTCATGGGCGCGTTCTTGACGATGTCGTCGGCGATCTCGCCGTCAGTGACGACGTCCTGGCGCTTCTTCATCGCCATCGGTGTCACCGAGGTCATCGGCTCGACGCCCTCGACATTGACCTCCGACAGTTGCTCGACGAAGTTAAGCATCGCATTGAGCTCGCCCTGCAGATGCGGGACCTCGGCGTCAGTGACAGCGATCCGCGCCAATTGCGCGATCCGGCGGACGGTGGCGGCATCGACCGACATTATATAGGGCCTCACGGGACAAGGTGAACCCGCCCTATAGCAGAGCCCGCTTTCGCGCCGCAACCGGCAGCCTCCGGACTTTCTGGGGCAGCGCCCTGCCCGCAGCGTCAGCCCGCCATCCGCCGCAAGCGCGCCTGGGCCTGTTCGGCCAGTGTCCGCGTCAATTCGGCGGCCGGTAGCGCGCGCCCGAGCGGCAGCGCCTGCCCGGCCCAGAGATTGGTGAAATCGACCCTTCCCTGCTTCTCCGCGGCGGCCTTGAGCGGACCGAGCGCGGTGGCGGCATGCGGAAACGCCGGCGCATCCGGCGAGATCGGCCCGACCTCGCGCATCACCCGGTTGGCGACGCCGCGGGCGAGCCGGCCGGTCATCACGTTGGTGATGACGGTGGATTCGTCGTCGGCGGCGGCAAGCGCGGCGCGGGCCATCGCGCTGACCTTGGACTCGGGGCAGCGCAGAAACGCGCTGCCGATCTGCACGCCGCTCGCGCCGAGCGCGAACGCCGCGGCGATGCCGCGCGCATCGGCGATGCCGCCGGCGGCGATGACAGGCAGCTTCACCGCATCCACGATCTGCGGCACCAGCGCGAACGTACCGACCTGCTCGGCAAGCTTGTCGGTCAGGAACATGCCGCGATGACCGCCCGCCTCCGCACCTTGCGCGATGATGACGTCGACGCCGTTCCGCTCCAGCCACACCGCCTCCCGCACCACGGTCGCGGACGCCATCACGACCGCGCCTGTCGCCTTCACGCGCGCCAACAGCGACGGCTCAGGCAGGCCGAAATGGAAGCTGATGACCTCCGGCCCCAGTTCCTCGACGACGGCGCACATCGCGGCATCGAACGGAGCGCGGTTCGCGGCCGTCACCGGAGCCGCCGGATCCACGCCATACTCCTGGTAATAGGCGCCGAGCCTCTGCTTCCATGCGGCCTCACGTGCCGCATCGGCCTCGACCGGCGTGTGGCAGAAGAAGTTCACGTTGATCGGCGCCGACACGCGCTGGCGGATGATGTTGACCTGCTCACGCGCCTTGTCCGCGGAGAGCATGGCGCAGGGCAGCGAGCCGAGCCCCCCGCCTTGCGCCACCGCGATGACGAGATCGGCATCCATCACGCCGGCCATCGGCGCGAGCACGATCGGGTGCTCGGTCTTGACGAGATCCAGGAAGCGGCGGTCGGGCCACATGGGCTGCTCCTATTGCTTGGCGAAGACGGCGGACGAGTTGCGCCGCCCTTGCAGGATCTGCGCGGCCTCATCGACGATGCGCGCGACGATCTCGGCGGCCGGCGGGATATCATGGATCAGGCCGACGGCCTCGCCGGCAATGACGGCGGCGATGTCGAAATTGCCTTCGGTCCGTGCCTTCACATAGTCCGCCGACACGTTCTCGACCTGCTGCAGCAGCTCGACCTCGCGCCGCTTCCAGCGGCGCGCATGGTCGTTGACCAGGCAGCGTCCGGTAAACGGCGCCGGCCAGACATTGTTGCGGGACAGGTCGAAGATGATGCCGCGCACGGTATCGCCGGCTTTCGCCGCGCAGATGCGCCGCTTGGCCTCGTCGGCACCGGCAGCCTCACGGCTGGCATAGAAGCGCGTGCCGAGCAGCACGCCATCCGCCCCCAGCATCAGCATCGCAGCAAGGCCGCGGCCATCGGCAAGGCCGCCGGCCGCCGCCACCGGCACTCGCCCCGCGGCGAGGTCGACGATCGCCGGCACGATGTCGAGCGTGGTCCGCGACGCGCCATGGCCGCCCGCCTCGGTTCCTTGTGCAACCAGGATGTCGGCACCCGCCGCGATCGCCTGCTCTGCCATCGCCTCGTCCTGTACCTGGCAGATCAGCAACGCACCGGCCCGCTTGATTGCCGGCGCGAACCGCGCGGGATCGCCGAATGACAGCATGATCGCCGCGGGCCTCGCGGCGAGCGCCACGTCGAGCAGATCGGGCTGCTTCGCCAGCGACCAGGTGATGAAGCCGATGCCGAACGGCGCATGCAGGCCTTCAAGCCTTGCGGTCTCTTGCGCGAGCCAGGTTCGGTTGCCATAGCCGCCACCGAGAATACCGAATCCCCCGGCGTCGCTGACCGCGCGCACGAGGCGCGCATCGGCAATCAGATCCATCGGCGCCAGCAGGATCGGCTGGCTGATGCCGAGCTTCTCCGTCAACGCCGTCCGCAGTGCCATGAAAGTCTCCTCAACTCTGGACGGCGACTTTAGGCGCGGCTAGCATTCTCTCAAAATGAATACTTGAGAACTCTGCCATCGCAGATTCAAAACGGAGATCGGCGTGGAACTGAGCGACCTCGAAACCTTTGCAGCCGTGGCGCGCAGCGGCGGCATCACCCGCGCTGCTGAGGCCCTCAACACGGTGCAGTCCAACGTGACCCAGCGGATCAAGGCGCTGGAAGGCGAGATCGGCACCGCACTGTTCGAGCGGCACAGCCGCGGCATGACCCTGACCCATGCCGGGCTGCGACTTCTGCCTTACGCCGACCGGATGGCGGCGCTGTCGCGCGAAGCGCTGCTCGCCGCGCGCGATGATGGCGAGCCGAGAGGACCGCTGACGATCGGCTCGATGGAGACGACCGCCGCCGTGCGCCTGCCGACGCTGCTCGCGGATTTTCATCGGCGCTTCCCGGCTGTCGCCCTCGGTCTGCGCACGGCGCCAACCGCCGAGCTCGTGGCCGCCGTACTCGACGGGACGCTCGAGGGCGCTTTCGTGGCCGGCCCGATCGAACATCCCGAGCTCTCGGGTATCATCGCCTTCGAGGAAGAGCTGGTGCTGGTGACGGCCCGGCGCTTTGAAAGCCTGTCAGCCTTGCGTGCGGCCACGGCTGCCTCCGGCCCGACGGCGCTGGTGTTCAGGGCCGGCTGCACCTACCGGCAGCGGCTGGAGCAGGTCTTCAACGATTTCGGCTGGCCCGCGGCCGCGCGCATCGAGCTCGGTACGCTCGACGGCATGATCGGCTGCGTCGCCGCTGGCATGGGCGTCGCGCTGCTGCCACGCGCTGTGGTGACGCGAAACGAGATGATCGGCAGCGTCAGCCTGCACACGCTCGATCCAAGTCATGGACGCGTCGAAACCCTGTTCATCCACCGCCGCGCGGCGCATCGCAGCAGCGGCCTCTCGGCCTTCATGGCCGGACTCGCCGGCCGGGACCACGACATCGCAGCCTGACGCGATTCATTCAAAGATTGTGCTGAGCATCGCCAGCGAACGGCGCATTCCATTGCGCGAAATGACGTTTTCGCGCAGGGAAAAACAGCCATTTCGACCGATGCGACTTTCGGGCGCTGTGCAGCGCACGCGCGCGAAATAGCTTTGTCTGGCCATCCTCTACTACGTTAGGATGCAGCGCTGGCCAGCGCGAAACAGAACAAACGTCAACATGTCGGAGGAAATGCGATGCGCAACGCGTTCGTGTTGTGCTGCTCGATTGCCATGATGGGTGCGATCGGGACGGCGAATGCCCAGGACAAGACCCCGGATTGGACGAAATCGAAATGGGGCCCACAGGACGAGATCGGCGCGGCCAACTACATCACGCCGGAGCTCGTGGTCAAAGCCGCCTCGCTGGTGAAGACCGGCAAGACCTACCCGCTCGGCATGATCGTCGATTCCAAGACGCCGGCCTATCCGCCGCGTTCGTTCAAGATCACCGTGGTGCAGCCGGGCCAGGCCGGAATTCCCGGCCTCGGCCCGAACAAGGCGACCTACAATGACGACATCGTCGAAGGCTGGGTCGGCGTCGGCAGCCAGATCGACGGGCTCGGCCATCTCGGCATCGAGCACGTCTATTACAACGGCAACAAGCTGCTCGACTTCGCCGATCCGACCGGCCTGAAGAAGCTCGGCATCGAGAAGGTGCCGCCATTGGTGGCGCGCGGCGTGCTGCTCGACATGGCGGCTTATTACAACACCGACGTGGTCAAGGAAGGCACCGCGTTCAACGTCAAGGAGATCGAGGAAGCTGCCAAGAAGCAGGGCGTCGAGATCCGCCAGGGCGACATCGTGATCTTCCACACCGGCTGGCTTGGTTTGATCGGCAAGGACGATAAGCGTTACGGCGCCGGCGAGCCCGGTCTCGGCGTCGAGGGCGCCAAATACCTGACCTCGAAGGGCGTGGTCGCGGTCGGGGCCGACAACTGGGCGGTGGAGGCGATCCCGTTCGAGTCGCCGAACCTGTTCGAGGTGCACCAGATCCTGCTCGCCATGAACGGGACCTACATCCTGGAGAACATGAACACGGCCGACCTCGCCAAGGACAAGGGCTACGAGTTCCTGTTCGTGCTGGGTCAGCCGCGCTGGCGCGGCGGCGTCCAGGGCATGATCAACCCGATCGCGATCCGTTAAGCTCCGCCGATCTCCTCGTGAGGGCATCCCGGGAGCGCCGCGTCCTCACGAGGAGTCTGGAATCGTCCTACGAAAGCAAGCCTTGGACAAGGAGTCCGCCGCAGGCGCGCCTGGAGCGAGCCGGCCGACACAGACCTGGGATCGGTCGGTCAGTCGACCAAGCCGCCCCTATCGGACGTTAATGGAGGTAGGCGAGCAACAAGGCACTCGCCATATCTCGCGCACGCGGGGCGAGCGCCGCGTCCGACAATTCGCCCGCAGTCCAGAAGGACAACACGCCGCGGAAACTGAAGGCGAGTTGCTCTGGAAGGCAGCACAGCGCTTGTTCTCGCCGGCTGGCCGTCAGTCCCTCTCCCTTTCCCAAGGCCAGTGCCCAGAAGGCAGTGGATCGGGAAAGCGTCTGACCGGGCGAAGCCTGGGCGGCACCCAGCCATCCCATCACGGTCCGGTTCACGTCTGGATTCTCCAACATCACCGCCACCGCCGTATCAATAGCCAATAGCACGCGTGTCTTCGTATCTCTCGATGGTGGCGCGGCGGTGTACCGCGTCTCCATGGTGTCGATCCGACGTATGGAGAGAGCCTGCATGATCGCCGCCTTGTTGCCAAACTGATTGAACGGCGTCGCGAAGCTGACCCCCGCCTCAGCGGCAAGGTCTCGCATCGAGAAATCGGCCCTGCCCTGACGGAGAAGCCGCTCTGCCGCATCGAGGACGTGCCGACGAAGCGGCTCGCCTCTCATGCCAATGGATGAATGTTCGGTCTTGCGAGGTACCATGCAATATCTATATCATGATATAGATAACCTTGTCATGCGGAGTTGTACGATGGCGGCTGCCGAATCGAAGATTTTCCTCGTCACTGGCGTCAGTTCGGGCTTGGGCCGAGCGTTCGCAAAGGGCGCGCTGGCCGCCGGCCATCGGGTGATCGGGACCGTGCGAAGGGTCGGGGATGCCGAGGCTTTTGCCGCGCTTGCAGCGGGCAAGGCTCATCCTCTCGTGATCGATGTTACCGATTTCGATGCAATCCCGGCTGCTGTGGCAGAGGCCGAAAAGCAGATTGGCGCGATCGACGTCCTGGTGAACAATGCCGGCTACGGTCACGAGGGCACGCTGGAGGAGTCCTCGCTCGACGATCTGCAGCGGCAGTTCGCCGCCAACGTGTTCGGCCCTGTCGCGATGATGAAGGCCGTGTTGCCGGGGATGCGCGCGAGGCGGCGCGGCCATATCGTCAATGTGACATCCATGGGCGGCTTCATTACCATGCCCGGGATCAGCTTCTATTGCGGCAGCAAGTTCGCGCTGGAGGGCATCTCGGAGTCGCTCGGCAAGGAAGTGGCCCCCTTCGGCATCCGCGTCATTGCGCTTGCGCCCGGTCAGTTTCGTACCGATTGGGCGGGACGGTCCATGGATCGCACGCCGCGCAGCATTTCCGACTACGACGCCGTCATGGATCCGATTCGCGCCGCCCGATTGGCCAAGAGCGGAAACCAACCCGGCGATCCCGCGAAGGCCGCACAGGCATTGCTCGCCCTCGTGGAAGCCGAAAAACCGCCTGTGCGGCTGTTCCTCGGTGAGGACGCGCTGGCCCTGGTCGAGCAGAAGATCGAGGGCATGAAAGCCGAAGTGAGTGCCTGGAACAAGCTCTCGCGCTCCACCAGCTTCGCTTGATGATCCAAAGCCGGCGCATCCGGGAAAGACTGCAACGCTCGACATCTGGGCCGGTCGACTCGCGTGCGCGAGCTTCATCGGGGCGGCGAAGCGATGCACGTCCTCACCTGCTGGCCCGCCACGCACCTGCGTGTTAAGCGCATTGCCATGCCCGCCCCCATCCTCCCCCTCATCGAAGCCGCCGGCCGCTGGCCCGAGCGCGGCGCGCTCGTCGGCCTCGATCTCGGCACCAAGACCATCGGCGTCGCCGTGTCCGATCCGGACCGGCGGCTCGCCACCGGCGTCGAGACGATCCAGCGCAAGGCCTTCAAGGCCGACGCGGCGCGACTGCTGGCGATTTGCACCGAGCGCAAGGTGATCGGCTTGGTGCTGGGCCTGCCCATCAACATGGATGGCAGCGAGGGGCCGCGGGCGCAGTCGACCAGGGCGTTCGCGCGCAATCTCGCCGGCCTCACCGACCTGCCGATCGGCCTGTGGGACGAGCGGCTGTCGACGGCGGCGGTCGAGCGCGAGCTGATCGGCATGGATGTCAGCCGCGCCAGGCGCGCCGAGGTGATCGACACGCATGCGGCGATCTTCATCCTGCAGGGAGCGCTCGATCGGCTTGCGACCTTGCGCCAGTCCGGTCGCTAGCCCATGAGCCCCGTCGCCGCGGCGCTCGCGCCGGTATTCCTGCTGATCGTGGTCGGCTTCGGCCTGCGGCGCAGCCTGATCCGGCTGGATACGCAATGGCACGGGCTCGAGCGGCTGACTTATTATGTGCTGTTTCCGGCGCTGCTGATGCAGAGCCTGGTGAAGGCCGATCTCGGCAAGGTGCCGGTCGCCGGCATCGGCGGCGCCTTGTTCCTGGCGATGCTGGCGATGTCGGCGCTGTGCCTCGTGCTGCGGCCGCTGCTCACCCGCTCCGGCATCGATGGTCCGGCCTTCACCTCGATCTTCCAAGGGGCAACCCGCTGGCAGACCTACGTCGCGCTCAGCGTCGCCGGCAGCCTGTTCGGCGCGTCCGGGCTTGCGGCGGCGTCGGTGGCGATGATCGCGATCATCCCAATGGTCAACGTGTTCAGCGTCGCCGTGCTCGCCCACTACGCCTCGCCGACCCGCCGCTCGATCCGTGAGATCCTTGCCACCATCGTGCGCAATCCGCTGATCTGGGCCTGCATCGCCGGGCTCGCACTGAACGTGGCGCATATGCCGCTGCCAAAGCTCTGGCACGATGCCGCCGATGCGCTCGGACAGGCCTCGCTGCCGATCGGCCTGCTGGTGACCGGCGCCGGCCTGCACTTCGAAGGCTTGCGCCGCGCTGGCCCGGCCGCTGCGCTCGGCGTCGTGCTCAAGCTGGTCTTGATGCCCCTCCTCGCGATCGGGCTCGCCGGATGGTTCGGCGTCACCGGCCCGAGCCTCGTCGTCGTCGCGATCTGCGCGGCGGTGCCGACCTCGCCGAGCGCCTATGTGCTGGCCAAGCAGATGGGCGGCGACGCGCCGCTGCTGGCGCAGATCATCTCGCTGCAAACGGTGCTGGCGGCGCTGACCATGCCGCTCGCGATCGCCTGGGCGAGCTGAACGCGTCCGTTCAGGAAGAACCGCTGGCCAGCCACATGGTCTGCACCGTGGCGGCGAGGTTGTTGAGGCCGTGCAGCACCATGGTCAGATAGGTGGAGTGGGTACGAGAGCGCAGATAGCCGAACCACACGCCGAGGGAAAACACGTTGAGCAGGGCGAACCAGTCGTACTGGAGATGCAGGACGGTCCACAACAAGGACGACAGCACGATGGCGCCGGGCACGCGCAGGAAGGAGTCCGACCAGCCGCGGTAGAGAAAGCCACGCGCCATCAGCTCTTCCGACACCGGTGCGGCGACGCAGAAGGCGATGACCAGCAGCCAGACCACGCCGTCGCCTCTGGCGGTCTTCATGATGTCCACCATGAAGCTCGCCGACTTCTCTTCGCGTCCCGTCAGCTGCGCCGCCAGCTCCCAGCATCCCAGGATCACGACCATCCCGACAACGCCAAAGACGAAATTCTTCCAGCCGGTCCAGCGCAGGCCGAGATAGTCGACGAACGACATGCGGGTGTGGCGGACGGCAAAATAGATCGGGATCAAAATGGCCGGGACGCCCATGATCGCCGACAGCGAGACCGTGAGCGACCGGCTCGCGATCTGGATCATGGCCAACTGAAACGCGGCCATGCTGTCGATTGGACCCTCATGGCGCAGCAGGAAATAGACGATCGGAGTCAGCTGGCCGATGAAGAACACGACGATGATGAGGAGGCCCCACAGCAAGGTGCGCCAGAAGCCGAGCGTGCGCGGCTGATGATGCGCCGGAACGACCTGCTGCGGCGGGTTGCCCGGATCGAGCGAATCCATCACGGCGGCTTCGGGAGAGTCGGTCAAGGCAGCGCGCGCTCCAGCAAGCTACGGATGTCTGAGCGATCGAGATCGACCGCGCCATACATGCTCGGGTGAACATTGGCGAGCCGCGTGGCGGCGAAAAGCTCCGCATGAGCGGGCATAACGAGGTTGAGCGCGGCGGCGGCTGCGAGCAGCGCCAACTTCTCGACTGCGAGGCGCGCGACGCGCTCGGAATCCGGCCGGCGGAAGCTGGTCTCGATGAAGGCGAGCGACTCCGCCGCGCCGGGCAACCCGCTGGTCTCTGCTTTGAGATGCATCAGGACGTGCGCGGCCGCCTCCGCCTCGCGCGCCAGCGCCCGCAGCACGTCCAGGCACATGACGTTGCCCGAGCCTTCCCAGATCGCATTGACCGGCGACTCCCGGAAATGGCGGGCGAGGATGCCGTCCTCGACATAGCCGTTGCCGCCCAGGCATTCCATCGCCTCATACAGGAACGGCGGCGCGCTCTTGCAGACCCAGTATTTGATCGCCGGTGTCAGCAGCCGCACGTAGTTCGCCTCCCGCGGCGACAGAGGCGCGCGATCGAACGCCTGACACAGCCGCATCACCAGCGCCACCGTCGCCTCGACATGGAGAGCCATGTCGGCGAGCACCGCCTGCATCAGCGGCTGGTCGGCGAGATGCTTCTGGAACACGCTGCGATGGCGCGCATGATGCAGCGCGTGCGCGAGCCCCGAGCGCATCAGGCCGGCAGACGAGATCGCGCAATCCTGCCGCGTCAGTTGCACCATCTGGATGATGGTGCTGATGCCCCTGCCCTCGTCGCCGACCCGCTCGGCATAGGCGCCGACGAACTCCACCTCCGACGAGGCATTGGAGCGGTTGCCGAGCTTGTCCTTCAAGCGCTGGAACTGGATCGCGTTCACCGAGCCATCCGGCTTGAAGCGCGGCATGAAGAAGCAGGTCAGGCCGGCATCGGCCTGCGCCAGCACCAGGAAGGCGTCGCACATCGGCGCCGACATGAACCATTTATGCCCCGTGATGCGATAGCCATCGGTCGTACGCTCAGCGCGCGTCAGGTTGGCGCGCACGTCGGTCCCGCCCTGCTTCTCGGTCATGCCCATGCCGAGTGTCATGCCGCGTTTTTGCCACCACGGCGCAAACGCCGGATCGTAGTCATCGGTCGCGATGACCGGCATCGCTCTTGCCAGCAGATCAGGCTGGGCGGCCAGCGCCGCCACCGAGGCCCGCGTCATGGTGATCGGGCAGAGATGGCCGCTCTCGACCTGCGAGGCGATATAGAACTTCGCGGCGCGCACCACCTCCGAGCAGCCGCCGACGGGCCGACCTTCTGCCGTCCATGTCGAATTGTGCAGGCCGGCTGCGGCCGAGCGCGTCATCATCGCATGGTAGGCCGGATGAAATTCGACGACGTCTCGCCGAAAGCCCTTGGCGTCGAAGCTGCGCAGCTTCGGCGTGTTCTCATTGGCGAGCCGGCCCTGCTCGGCCATCGCAGCTGAGCCCCAGAGCGCACCGAATGCAGACAGCTCCTGCTCGGCTCCGGCACCATCATTGGCCTTCAAGGCATCCATCAAGGGCCGGTCGGCCGTGAACAGGTTGACGTCCTCGAATGGCGGCGACTGGTTGAAGACCTCATGGGTCGCGAAGGAAGACTGCGTCATGGCCGTGCCCTACAGAGATCGATCATCGGCGCGGCCGAATGGGAAAAACATAAGTCGTCGCGCCAGCGCCCGGCAGCGAAAAGTGCCACCACTCCTTGGCATAGTTCACAAAACCTTGCCGCGCCATCACCGCGACCAGTTCGTTGCGCCAGCGGCGCTGCTCCGGTGTCAGGTTCTGCGCGGCGGTATGAGCCTTCACGTCGGAACAATCGTAGCCGGTTCCCATGTCGACGCTGCCCTCGGGCGCGCGTAGCGCTGCGGGCGCGGTGCAGTCCGCGTAGTCCTTGGCCGGGTCGAACGCCGCGGAATTGTCGGCCGCGAGCTCGACCAGCGTGAGATCGAGCGCCGCACCGGTCGAATGGCTCGAACGCACGGCGATATAGCCGAGACGGAACAGGTCCTGCTTGGCGATGCGCGGAGCGTAGCGGCGGCCGGCCGTGGTCTCGACGCCGTCCTGCGACCAGGCCAGCATCTCTGCGACCGCACGCACCGGCCGGTAGCAGTCGAGCATCTTCAGCGACAGGCCGCGCGGCCGCAGCTCGGCCTGAGCCGCCTGCAGCCGCCGCGCCACGTCACGCGTCACGACGCATTCGGCCGCCTCGTAGCCCGGCAAGGGTCGGCCGACGAAATTGTTGCTGCCGGCATAACGGATGTCCTGGAGGATCGTCGGGTCGATGTCGCGGAGATAGACGAAATCGAACGGCAACGCGGCCGCGCCGGCCGGCACGATCGCCGCCAGCAAGATCAGGGCGTATCGGAGCGGACCTCTTCCGGCGATGGCCCGCGAGTCCCCGGTTTGGAGCC
This sequence comes from Bradyrhizobium sp. SZCCHNS1050, assembly GCF_032484785.1. Taxonomy (NCBI): domain Bacteria; kingdom Pseudomonadati; phylum Pseudomonadota; class Alphaproteobacteria; order Hyphomicrobiales; family Nitrobacteraceae; genus Bradyrhizobium; species Bradyrhizobium sp. SZCCHNS1050. The sequence goes on from NZ_JAUETR010000004.1 coordinate 104,998, forward strand.
CCCCGAGAGGCTCGGAAGACGGAACGGGGGAAAACTCGGAACCCCGGCTTTCGGCCTTGCCCCCCATGGAAACCGCGCCTATAGCTCTGGCTTTAATGGCAACCTCTCCGAAATCGACTTTCGTCCTCGGGCACCGGCATTTGCTGGGAATCGAGGGCCTTTCCGCCCACGACATCACCGGCCTCCTCGATCTGTCCGAGGAGTATGTCGAACTGAATCGTCAGGTCGACAAGAAGCGCACCGTGCTGCGCGGCCGCACCCAGGTCAACCTGTTCTTCGAGGCCTCGACGCGGACCCAGTCGTCGTTCGAGATCGCTGGCAAGCGGCTCGGCGCCGACGTCATGAACATGTCGGTGTCGTCCTCGTCCATGCGCAAGGGCGAGACCCTGATGGACACCGCGGTCACCCTGAACGCGATGCATCCGGACATCCTGGTCGTCCGTCACCACGCCTCCGGCGCGGTGGAGCTCTTGGCTCGCAAGGTCGACGGCTCCGTGATCAATGCCGGTGACGGCGCGCATGAGCATCCGACCCAGGCGCTGCTCGATGCGCTCACCATCCGCCGCAACAAGGGCCGCATCGAGGGGCTGGTGATCGCGATCTGCGGCGACGTGCTGCATTCGCGCGTCGCGCGCTCCAACATCCTGCTGCTGAATACGATGGGCGCCCGCGTCCGCATCGTCGCGCCCTCCACTTTGCTGCCGCCGGGCATCGAGCGCATGGGCGTCGAGGTCGCGCGCGACATGCGCGAAGGGCTCAACGGCGCCGACATCGTCATGATGCTGCGGCTGCAGCGCGAGCGCATGAACGGCTCGTTCGTGCCGTCCTCGTCGGAATATTTCCAGTATTTCGGGCTCGACCAGAAGAAGCTCGCCTACGCCAAGCCGGACGCGCTGGTCATGCATCCGGGACCGATGAACCGCGGCGTCGAGATCGAATCCATCGTCGCCGACGGCGCGCAATCGCTGATCCGGGAGCAGGTCGAAATGGGCGTGGCCGTGCGCATGGCCGTGCTCGAGGCTCTGGCCCGCAACCTGCCCAACGCGTGATACAGAAGTCGGGACCAAACGCCATGCTGACCGACCGCCGCCCGATCCTGCTTGCCAATGCGCGCGTGATCGATCCCTCCCGCGACTTCGACGGCCCCGGCGACGTGCTGATCGCCGACGGCGTGATCCGCGACCTCAAGCGCGGCATCGGCGCCGCGGGCGTGCCCGAGGGCACCGATGTCGTCAACTGCGCAGGCAAGATCGTGGCCCCCGGCCTGATCGACATGTGCGCCTTCGTCGGCGAGCCGGGTCTGGGCCATCGCGAGACCTTCGCCAGCGCCAGCCAGGCCGCCGCCACCGGCGGCATCACCACCATCATCTGCCAGCCCGGCACCGAGCCGGTGATCGACAATTCGGCGACCGTCGACTTCGTGCTGCGCCGCGCCCGCGACACCGCGATCGTCAACATCCAGCCGATGGCGGCGCTGACCAAGGGCCTGCGCGGCGAGGAGATGACCGAGATCGGGCTGTTGCGCGCCGCCGGCGCCGTCGCCTTCTCCAACGGCCACACCAGCGTGATGAACGCGCAGGTGATGCGCCGCGCACTGACCTATGCGCGGGATTTCGACGCCCTGATCGTGCATCACACCGAAGATCCCAATCTCGTCGGCGAAGGCGTCATGAACGAAGGCGAGTTTGCCTCGCGGCTCGGCCTCTACGGCATCCCGCCCGCAGCGGAAGCCGTCGTGCTCGAACGCGACATGCGCCTGGTGGCGCTCAGCAAGGGCCGCTACCACGCGGCCGCGCTGAGCTCGATCGACTCGCTCGACATTCTCAGGCGCGCGCGCGAAGCCGGCCTCACCGTGAGCGCGTCGGTCTCGATCAACCACGTGACGCTGAACGAGAACGACATCGGCCCCTACCGCACCTTCCTGAAGCTGACGCCGCCGCTGCGCACCGAGGCCGACCGCTGCGCATTGGTCGAAGCGCTGGCCTCGGGCCTCATCGACGTCATCATGTCGGACCACACGCCGCAGGACGTCGAGGTCAAGCGGCTGCCGTTCGCGGAGGCTGCGAGCGGCGCGGTCGGGCTCGAGACCATGCTGCCGGCGGCGTTGCGGCTCGTGCACAATGGCGAGCTGAGCTGGACGACCCTGATCCGCGCCATGTCGACGCGGCCCGCCGAGCTGCTCGGCCTGCCCGGCGGCAGCTTGCGGGCAGGCGCGCCGGCCGACATCATCGTGATCGATCCGGACGTGCCCTGGATCCTCGATCCGGCCGACCTCAAATCGCTGTGCAAGAACACGCCGTTCGACGAAGCCCGCTTCACCGGCCGCGTGGTCCGCACCATCGTCGGGGGCCGCACCGTGTTCGAACATGTCTGACGCAAGGCGAAGCTTGGAAGGAGTGGTGTGATGGGTTCCGAAGCCTTCCTGCCGGTCGCTCTCATCATCGGCTATCTCCTGGGGTCGATCCCGTTCGGCCTGATCCTGACCAAGCTGGCCGGCACGCAGGATCTGCGCAGCATCGGCTCCGGCAATATCGGCGCCACCAACGTGCTGCGCACCGGACGCAAGGGGCTCGCGGCAGCAACCCTGCTCGGCGACGCGCTGAAGGGTACGGCGGCGGTCATCATCTCGGGCTATCTCGGCGGCCCGAATGCCGCGATGATCGCGGGCCTCGGCGCCTTCCTCGGTCACTTGTTCCCGGTGTGGCTGAAGTTCCGCGGCGGCAAAGGTGTCGCCGTTTACATCGGTATTTTGATCGGTCTGTTCTGGCCGGGCGCGATCTTCTTCTGCCTGGTCTGGCTCGCCACCGCATTCGCGCTCCGCTACTCATCACTCGCGGCACTCGTCGCCAGCGTGCTGACACCCATCGTGTTGTGGGCATTCGGCCACACCGCGCTGGCGGCCCTGTTCGCCCTGCTCACACTGTTGCTCATTTACATGCATCGCGAAAACATCAAGCGATTGCAGTTGGGCACCGAGAGCAAGATCGGGGCGAAGAAGTAGTCGCTCCGGACAAATACGGAGCAAATACGGAAAACCTGTGTTGCGCCCTGATTTCACAGCGGCTGCGCAGCAACACCGGCGATTCATCAGCTCATAAGTTAACGCGGGACTCTGGCGTGAATCATGATTGCCTGTCATGATTCCTGCATGTGGTTACGCAAGACCAACTCCAGCGGTTCGTCGGCCACGCACGATGACCGTACTGATCAGGCTCCGGCGCAGCAGAAGGCGGCCCCGGCCCGGTCGAACGCCAGCCTGCTGCTATCGGCCGCTGAGATCTGGTCGACCGGCATCACGGCCGCTGCAGAACCGGCGCAGACGCCCGAGACGCCTGCCGGGCCGGTCATGTCGGACGTCGCGCTCCCCGCCGAAATATCTGAGCCCAGCCCTGCGCCGGAACGAGCCGATGGCGCGCCGGCCGTCGCCGAGATGATCATGGCGGCCACGAGCACGCCCGTGATCAGCGAGACCAAGACCGCAGAGGCGCCCGAGCGAACGCTCGCGGAGACGATCGCAACGGTTACGCTGCCGCCGCCGCCCCGGACATGGCCGCCGCGCAAGCTGTCGCTGGCCCTGCAGGGCGGCGGAACGTTCTCGGCCTTCACCTGGGGCGTGCTCGATCGCCTGCTCGAGGAACCCGGTTGCGACTTCGACACCATCAGCGGCGCCAGCGCCGGTGCGGTCAACGCCGCGCTGCTCGCGAGCGGGCTCGCCAAGGGCGGCCGCGACGAGGCGCGCAACCGGCTCGCTTTGTTCTGGACCCGGCTGATGGAGGAGGCGTCGTTCCGATCGCTGCTGGTGATCGGCGCGTACTCGCCGGCGAGCAGCTCGGTGTCGTTCGGTGCGGGGCTGCGCGGCGGACGCGCCGACCCGCTCGATCTCGATCCGCTCCGCGACATCCTCCGCGAAACGATCGATTTCGACGCCGTGCAGGGCCCGGCCGCGCCCCGCCTGCTGGTTGCGGCGACCCGGGCTCGTGACGGCCTGCCGCAGATCTTCCGCAATGCCGGCATCACACCGGATGCACTGCTCGCCTCCACCTGTCCCGCGCAACTGCACGCCGCTGTCGACATCGAGGGCGAAGCGTATTGGGACGGCGGCTACGTCACCAATCCGCCGCTGATCCAGATCGCGCATGAGTCCAGCGCCGCCGACCTGCTGGTCGTTCAGGTCACGCCCGCGCGCGACGGCCATGTCCCGACGACCTCGGCCGCGATCGATCGCCGCCTCGACCAGATCGCCGGCAATGCGGTCCTGAACGCCGAACTCGCGGCGCTCGAATGGGCGCGCAGCGACGGCCTGCATCCGCCGCGCGTCCATCGGCTTGCGGCCGAGGACGAGATCGAAGCCCTGGCACAGCGCGATGCGACCGATCTCGGCAGCGACTTCGTCGAGCTGCTGTACCAGCGCGGACGCGACGCAGCCGAGCGCTGGCTGCGCGAAGCTCCGGTCGGCACCACGCCAGCCATCCAGGGCGATCAGCCGGTGCTATCGTCTCCGGTGTCCGAGTCCGAGGATGTGCGCGACGTCGCGCCGGCGTAGCGCGCCCTCTTCCCTGCGTCCTCGGGTTGCTCCATTCTAGTCCCCGGTAAAGGGGGCTTTGCGTGGATGCCATCAACACGACGATCGAGCTGAGCGACACCGAGCGGCGCGACCGGCTGCGCCTGATCCGGTCCGACAATGTCGGCCCGCGCACCTTCCGCTCGCTGCTCGACCATTTCGGCACCGCGCGCGTAGCGCTCGACCGGCTGCCCGATCTGGCACGCCGCGGCGGCGCGGCCGGAGCCGGCCGGATCTGCACGGTCGGCGAAGCCGAGGCCGAACTCGAAGCCTGCAAACGGCAAGGCGTCGAACTGCGGGCGCCAGACGAGGACGGCTATCCGCCCCGCCTCGCCACCTGCGAGGATGCGCCTCCGTTGCTCGCGGTGCGTGGCGCCCGCGAGACGTTGATGCGCCCGATGATCGCCATCGTCGGCTCGCGCAACGCCTCCGCCGCCGGGCTGAAATTTGCCGGCCAGATCGCCCATGAGCTCGGCCAGGCCGGCTTCGTCGTCATCTCCGGCCTCGCCCGCGGCATCGATCAGGCTGCGCATCGCGCGAGCCTCGGCAGCGGCACGGTCGCGGTGCTCGCCGGCGGCCATGACCGGATCTATCCTCCGGAGCACGTCGACCTGCTCGGCGCCATCATCAGTGGCAGCGGCGCCGCAATCTCCGAGATGCCGCTCGGACACGAGCCGCGCGCCCGCGACTTTCCCCGCCGCAACCGGCTGATATCAGGCGCCTCGCTCGGCGTCGTCGTCGTCGAGGCCGCGCATCGATCGGGCTCGCTGATCACGGCGCGCATGGCCGGCGAACAGGGCCGCGAGGTCTTCGCCGTCCCGGGCTCGCCGCTCGATCCCCGCTGCGCGGGCACCAACGATCTCATCAAGCAGGGCGCCGCGCTCGTCACCGAAGCCGCAGACATCATCCAGGCCGTCGGCCCGATCATGGAGCGGCCGCTGCCCTTTTCGCTGCGCGAGCCGGAGGAGGAGTTGTTCGCCCCCGATCCCGAAAGCCACGACCGCGCGCAGATCACAGCCCTGCTCGGCCCGACCCCGGTGTCGGTCGACGACCTGATCCGGATCAGCGGCCTGTCACCCGCCGTGCTGCGCATGGTGCTGCTCGAGCTCGAGCTGGCCGGCCGCCTGGAGCGCCACGGCGGCGGGATGGTGTCGCTGACCTGACTCTCAGTCAGCATCCCTGCGCGCGTCGAAGCGCGAGCGCGCCTGCTCGATCAGCTCCTGGTGCTGCATGGCCCACTGTCCGAGCGCCTGCACCGGCTGCGACAGCCCGCGGCCGAGATCGGTCAGCTCATAATCCACCCGCGGCGGGATGGTCGGAAACACCGTCCGCGTCACCAGCCCGTCGCGCTCGAGGCCGCGCAGGGTCAAGGTCAGCATTCGCTGGGAGATGCCGCCGACGAGCCGCTTCAGCTCATTGAAGCGCTTCGGCCCGTCCTGAAGCATCATGATGACGAACACGCTCCATTTGTCGCCGACACGCGCCAGGATCGAGGCCACACCCCGGCAATCATTATGATTTGGCTGCGTCGGGAGGTCGGGATCATCGCTGTCAGCAGGGGTCATGGCTGTGCCCGGGTTTCAAAAATGTGCGTTCTTGTGGGGTTACAGCATAGTCACTCATAGTGCGCCAGTTACAAACCAATACCGAGGTAACTGACCAATGACCCTCCTCCTCCACATCGACTCCAGCGTGCTCGGCCCCAACTCCGTCAGCCGTCAGGTGTCCGCCGCGATCGTCGCACGGCTCCGTCAGATCACGCCGGGGCTGGAGGTGACTTACCGAGATGTCGCAGCCGAGCCGCTGTCGCATCTGTCCGGAACGCATGTCGCCGTCGCATACGGTGCGCCCGTTGAGGATCCCGCAGTGAAAGCTGATGTCGCGGCCGGACAGGCCGTGCTGGAGGAGTTCCTGGCCGCCGATATCGTCGTGATCGGCGCCCCTATGTACAACTTCTCCATCCCGAGCCAGCTCAAGGCCTGGGTCGACCGCATCGCTGTCAAGGGCAAGACTTTCACCTATGGCCCGAACGGCCCGCAAGGCCTGGCCGGTGGCAAGCGTATTATCGTGGCGGTCTCGCGCGGCGGCCATTACGGCGCGGACACGCCGATGGCGGCATTCGAACACCTGGAGACCTATTTGCGCAGTGTCTTCAGCTTCATCGGCGTCACGGATCTCGAATTCGTTGCGGCCGACGGTGTCCAGATCGGCCCGGAGCATCGCGAGCAGGCGCTGGCGAAGGCGATTCAGACGGCCGGCGGTCTCGCCGCTTGAGTCCCTCGGTGGCTGCCGCCGGCAGCCACCGCTTTCAATCCCGGGGGCAGGTCTCAAACCGCCACCGACCCGGCCGGTTAGCCCCGAAAGATCGGCCCTCCGGCCGGCGAGCTCGTGGCACCGCCATCGCCGAAGGGCCGCGGCCTGTTTCCGATCCTGGTCGCACTGCGGCAGTGGAGCGAGGAATTCGACGAGCACCCCGACGAGATCGCCGCCGCGCTCGTCGACCGCGCGAACCGCAGGCCGGTTCGCAAGCGCTGCTGACTGCGGAGGACGGCCGGGTGCTGGCGCCGGAGAAACCACCCTCGCCCCGCGGCGGTGAGCGCGGGCGGCCGTCAGCAGAGCCTGCGGCGGCTGCGCAGCCTCAGATGCTCCTCGGCCTCAAGGTTCGCCATGCGCAGGAGGTAATCGAGCATGTCGAGACGATGGCGCTGCGCCAGATGCGACAGGCTGGCCGTCACCTCGGCGATCAGCGCCGCCGCGGCGTCGGGATCCTCCACCATCGCCTCGACGTCCGGGTCGCTTTTGTCCGCTGCCTTGGCCAACAACCGTCACCCAGCATAAGGGAATTTGACGAAAAACAACCTCAAGAGAGCGCGGTTCTCATCGTGCTCCGTACAACCTGATAGGTACTTCGCCGGTCCAACGCAATCGCCTTTCAACATCCCTCGATTTGACAGGAACCCCCTCACCACCCATGTTCGGGTCAACGCAGCCGGCGCGAATCCCGCGAAGCCAGCTTCAATCCTTCCACTAAGCCATTGGAAATACATGAATATCGTCATCGTGGAGTCGCCTGCCAAGGCCAAGACGATCAACAAGTATCTGGGCTCCTCCTACGAGGTTCTGGCCTCTTTCGGTCATGTCCGCGACCTTCCGGCCAAGAACGGTTCCGTCGATCCGGACGAGAATTTCCGCATGATCTGGGAGGTCGATCCCAAGGCGGCGGGCCGACTCAACGACATCGCCAAATCGCTGAAGGGCGCTGACCGGCTGATTCTCGCCACCGACCCTGATCGCGAAGGCGAAGCGATTTCCTGGCATGTGCTGGAGGTGTTGAAGGAGAAGCGCGCGCTCAAGGATCAGAAGATCGAGCGCGTCGTCTTCAACGCCATCACCAAGCAGGCCGTCTCGGAGGCGATGAAGCATCCGCGGCAGATCGACGGTGCGCTGGTCGACGCCTACATGGCGCGCCGCGCACTCGATTACCTCGTGGGCTTCACTCTCTCTCCCGTGCTGTGGCGCAAGCTGCCGGGCGCCCGCTCGGCCGGACGCGTGCAGTCGGTCGCGCTGCGCCTCGTCTGCGATCGCGAGCTGGAGATCGAGAAGTTCGTGCCGCGCGAATACTGGTCGCTGATCGCAACCTTGGCGACGCCGCGCGGCGACACCTTCGAGGCGCGTCTCGTCGGCGCCGATGGCAAGAAGATCCAGCGGCTCGACATCGGCACCGGCGCGGAGGCCGAGGATTTCAAGACCGCGCTCAACGCGGCGAGCTACACGGTCGCGACCGTCGACGCCAAGCCGGCGCGCCGCAACCCGCAGGCGCCCTTCACGACGTCGACCCTGCAGCAGGAAGCGAGCCGCAAGCTCGGCTTCGCGCCGGCGCACACGATGCGCATCGCGCAGCGTCTCTATGAAGGCATCGACATCGGCGGCGAAACCACCGGTCTCATTACCTATATGCGAACCGACGGCGTGCAGATCGACGGCTCGGCGATCACCCAGGCCCGCAAGGTGATCGGCGAGATCTACGGCAACAAATATGTGCCGGAGAGCCCGCGCCAGTACCAGGCCAAGGCCAAGAACGCCCAGGAAGCGCATGAAGCGATCCGCCCGACCGACCTGTCGCGCAAGCCCGCCGAGCTACGCAAGCGGCTCGATGACGACCAGGCCAAGCTCTACGAGCTGATCTGGACCCGCACCATCGCGAGCCAGATGGAATCCGCCGAGCTGGAGCGCACCACCGTCGACATCATCGCCAAGGCCGGCGCCCGCACCCTGGAGCTGCGCGCCACCGGCCAGGTCATCAAGTTCGACGGCTTCCTCGCCCTCTATCAGGAAGGCCGCGACGACGAGGAGGACGAGGACGGCCGCCGCCTGCCGCAGATGAGCCCGAACGAGCCGCTGAAGCGGCAGAATCTCGCCGTCACCCAGCATTTCACCGAGCCGCCGCCGCGCTTCTCGGAGGCCTCGCTGGTCAAGCGCATGGAGGAGCTCGGCATCGGCCGGCCCTCGACCTATGCCTCGATCCTGCAGGTGCTGAAGGACCGCGGCTATGTGAAGCTCGAAAAGAAGCGGCTGCACGGCGAGGACAAGGGCCGCGTCGTCATCGCCTTCCTGGAGAACTTCTTCCGCCGCTACGTCGAGTACGATTTCACGGCGGATCTCGAGGAGCAGCTCGACCGCATCTCCAACAACGAGATCGCCTGGCAGCAGGTGCTGAAGGATTTCTGGACCGGCTTCATCGGCGCCGTCGACGACATCAAGGATCTGCGCGTGGCGCAGGTGCTCGACGCGCTCGACGAGATGCTGGGGCCGCACATCTACCCGCCGCGCGACGATGGCGGCGATGTCCGGCAGTGCCCGACCTGCGGCACCGGACGGCTCAACCTCAAGGCCGGCAAGTTCGGCGCCTTCGTCGGCTGCTCGAACTATCCGGAATGCCGCTACACCCGCCCGCTCGCCGCCGACAGCGAGGCCGCGGCCGACCGCGTGCTCGGCCAGGATCCGGACACCGGCCTCGACGTCGTCGTCAAGGCCGGCCGCTTCGGCCCCTACATCCAGCTCGGCGAGCAGAAGGATTACGCCGAGGGCGAGAAGCCGAAGCGCGCCGGCATCCCGAAAGGGACGTCGCCCGCGAGCCTCGAGCTCGACTACGCGCTGAAGCTGCTGTCGCTGCCGCGTGAGGTGGGCATCCATCCGGAGACGGGTCTGCCGATCATCGCCAATCTCGGCCGCTTCGGGCCGTTCGTGAAGCACGACAAGACGTATGCGAGCCTGGAGGCCGGCGACGAGGTGTTCGACATCGGCCTCAACCGCGCCGTCACCCTGATCGCCGAGAAGATCGCCAAGGGCCCGAGCAAGCGGTTCGGCGCCGATCCCGGCAAGGCGCTCGGCGACCATCCCTCGCTCGGCCCTGTCGCCGTCAAGGCCGGCCGCTACGGCGCCTATGTCACCGCCGGCGGCGTCAACGCCACCATTCCCGGCGACAAGGAAAAGGATACGATCACGCTCGCCGAGGCGATCGTCCTGCTCGACGAGCGCGCCGCCAAGGGCGGCGGCAAGAAGGCCAAGGGCAAGGCTGCTGCGAAGCCGGCCAAGGCTGCCAGCAAAGCGGCTGCCAGCAAGGCCAAGCCGAAGACCGGCGGCGACGACGACACGCCGAAGCCGGCGAAAAAGGCCGTGGCGAAGAAGGCGGCCGCCAAACCGAAATCAGACTCCACCAGCAAGGCGCGTGCGCCGGTTGCCAAGGCCGCCAAGACCTCGGCCAAGCCTGCGACCAAGGCGACGCCCAAGAAAAGCGCCGGCAAGGCCCGCGGATGAGAAAATGACCCAAAAGCGCGACATCGGCTTCCCTTCGCGGGAGGCCATCGTCGCCTTCATCCGCGCCAATCCGGGCAAGGTTGGCACCAAGGACATCGCCCGCGCGTTCGGCCTGAAGAACGCCGATCGCGTCGCGCTCAAGCAGTTGCTGCGCGAACTCGTCGCCGACGGCACGGTGAAGAAGAGCGGCCGCAAGAAGGTCGTCGAGACCGCGTCCCTGCCGGCCACGCTGGTCGCCGACATCACCGGGCGCGACAGTGACGGCGAATTGATCGCCAAGCCGGCCGAGTGGGACGAGGCCGAGCAGTCCGAGCCGCCGCGCATCCGCATCCACACGCCGCGTCATGCCGGGCCGGGCTCGGTGGCCGGCGTCGGCGACCGCGCGCTGCTGCGGGTCGAGCCGATCAAGGATGATGGCGGCGTCTCCTATCGCGGCCGCGTCCTCAAGGTGCTGGATCAGGCGCGGCCGCGCGTGCTCGGCATTTTCCGCAGCAATCCAGGCGGCGGCGGCCGCCTGATTCCGGTCGACAAGAAGCAGGCCGGACGCGAGCTCTCCATCGCCCCCGCCGACACCAAGGACGCCAAGGACGGCGATCTCATCAGCGTCGACCTGCTGCGCGGCCGCGGCTACGGCCTGCCCTCGGGCCGGGTGAAGGAGCGCTACGGCTCGGTCGCGACCGAGAAGGCGATCAGCCTGATCGCCATCCATGCCCACGAGATCCCGATGGACTTCTCGGCCGCAGCCGTCGCTGAGGCCGAAGCCGCGCAGCCCGCGACCTTGAAGGGCCGCGAGGACTGGCGCGAGCTGCCGCTGGTCACGATCGATCCGCCCGATGCCAAGGACCACGACGACGCGGTTCATGCCGAGCCGGATCCCGATCCGAACAATGTCGGCGGCTTCATTGTCCATGTCGCCATCGCCGACGTCGCCTACTATGTGCGGCCGGGATCGGCGCTCGACCGCGACGCGCTGATCCGCGGCAACTCGGTCTACTTCCCCGACCGCGTCGTGCCGATGCTGCCGGAGCGCATCTCCAACAATCTGTGCTCGCTGGTGCCGGGCGAAGCGCGCGGCGCGCTCGCCGTGCGCATGGTGCTCGGGGCCGACGGCCGCAAGCGCTCGCACTCGTTCCACCGCGTGCTGATGCGCTCGGCCGCCAAACTGTCCTACGCACAGGCGCAGGCCGCCATCGATGGCAAGCCGGACGACGTCACCGGTCCCCTGCTCGAGCCGATCCTGAAGCCGCTTTATGCCGCCTATGAGGTCGCCAAGCGCGGCCGGGACGCGCGCGATCCGCTCGACCTCGACATTCCCGAGCGCAAGATCCTGCTCAAGAAAGACGGCACGGTCGACCGCGTCGTCGTGCCGGAGCGCCTCGACGCCCACAGACTGATCGAGGAGTTCATGATCTCGGCCAACGTCGCCGCGGCCGAACTGCTGGAGAAGAAGGCGCTGCCGCTGATCTACCGCGTGCATGACGAGCCGACGGTGGAGAAGATCCATGCGCTGCAGGAATTCCTGAAGACGCTCGACGTGCCCTTTGCCAAGAGCGGCGCGCTCAGGCCATCGCTGTTCAACCGCGTGCTGACGCTGGTGGCCGGCCAGGACTACGAGCATCTCGTCAACGAGGTCGTGCTGCGCTCGCAGGCGCAGGCGGAATATTCGACCGACAATTACGGACATTTCGGCCTGAACCTGCGCCGCTACGCGCATTTCACCTCACCGATCCGCCGCTACGCCGACCTCGTCGTGCATCGCGGCCTGCTGCGCGCGCTGGGCCTCGGTGACGGCGCCCTGCCCGACAGCGAGACGCCGGATCATCTCACCGAGGTCGCGGCGCAGATCTCGGTCACCGAGCGGCGCGCGATGAAGGCTGAGCGCGAGACTGCCGACCGCCTGATCGCCCATCACTTGGCGGACCGAGTCGGCGCCACTTTCCAGGGCCGCATTTCCGGCGTCACCCGCGCCGGCCTCTTCATCAAGCTCGACGAGACCGGCGCCGACGGCCTGGTTCCGATCCGGACCCTCGGCACGGAATATTTCGACTATGATGAGACGCGGCATGCGCTGATCGGCCAGCGCAGCGGTGCCATGCACCGGCTGGGTGACGTCGTCGACGTGCGTCTGGTAGAAGCTCAGCCGGTGGCCGGCGCGCTGCGCTTCGAACTCTTGACGCAGGCCGACGTGCTTGTCTCGCGCCACGGCCGCCGCGAGCGGCCGAAGGGCAAGGCCGGGATCAAGGCAAGGGCCAAGAGCAAGGCAACGAAGCGCGCCAAGGCCGAGGCGCGGCCGAAGCACAAAGAAAAAAACCGCAAGGAAAGTCAAACGGCAGGGGCAAAACGCAAGCCCGGCACATCGAAGAAAGGCAGATCGTGGACGCCATGACCTCAACGCCCAGCACATTGCCCCCGCAGACGTGGACGCGCGACACCGGCCTCGCCGAGAAGCGCGACGTCTGGACAGCGATGAAGCGCGGCCTGCGCGGCCGCTGCCCGCGCTGCGGCGAGGGCAAGCTGTTCCGCGCCTTCCTGAAGGTCGCGGACAACTGCGACCGCTGCGGCCAGGATTTCTCCGGGCATCGCGCCGACGATCTTCCAGCCTATCTCGTGATCGTCATCGTCGGCCACATCATCGTGCCGCTGGTGCTCTCGATCGAGACCAACTACGCGCCGCCGGTGGCGCTGCAGCTCGCAATCTATCTGCCGGTGACCTTGGTCGCCGCGCTCGCCTTGATTCAGCCGGTCAAGGGCGCCGTCGTCGGGCTGCAATGGGCGTTCCGCATGCACGGCTTCGACGACAATCCGGTGGAAGGCATTCCGCCGGTCTGAGCGACCAGACAATCAACGAATAAGAAAAAGCGGGGAGGACATGAGCGAGACGGCACAGGCCACGGGCGCAGCGGCGGGCAAGCCGGCCGAGAAGGAAGCCGACCATCATCCCTACACCAAGCCGAAGGATGCTGCGACGTTGATCCTGGTGGATCGCAGCGGCACGGTGCCGAAGGTGCTGGTCGGCAAGCGCCACGACAAGGTCGTGTTCATGCCCGGCAAGTTCGTCTTCCCGGGCGGCCGCGTCGACAAGTCAGATCATCGCATCCCCGTCGCAGCGCCGATGCCGGCCGAGCTCGAAGCCAATCTGTTCAAGGGCAAGCCGCAGACGACGGCCTCGCGCGCGAAGTCGCTCGCCGTCGCCGCGATCCGCGAGGCCTGTGAGGAAACCGGTCTCTGTCTCGGACGCAAGGTCGGCGGCTCCGCGCCGAAACTGGACGGGCCATGGGCGCCGTTCGCTGACGCCGGCCTGCTGCCCGATCCCTCCGGCCTGTTCCTGATCGCCCGCGCCATCACCCCGCCCGGCCGCATCAAGCGCTTCGACACGCGCTTCTTCACCGCCGATGCCTCCGCCATCACCCATCGCGTCGACGGCGTGATCCACGCCGATGCGGAGCTGGTCGAGCTGGTCTGGGTCGAGCTCGGCTCCAAGCCGCTCGCCGATCTGCACCCGATGACCAAGAACGTGCTCCACGAGCTCGACCGCCGCCTCGCCACCGGCCCGCTGCGCCACGACGCCCCGGTGCCGTTCTTCCATTTCTACGGCGGCAAGATGCAGAAGGACGTCCTGGGCGGGTGATCGCACTGCTCACGGCGCCCCGCCGCGGCGATGCTCAGTCGTGAACGATGGCGGTGACCTCGATTTCGACCCGTGCCCTCTCAGGCGTGAGGCCCGCGACCTTCACCAGCGTGCTCGCGGGCCGCACTGCCCCGAAGGCCTCGCTATGCGCGCGGGCCACCGCGTCGGTGTCCGCCATGTCGGTCACGTAGACCACCGTCCGCACCACGTGCCGGAGATCCGCCCCGGCCTGCTGCAAGGCGCCGGCGATGATGGCCATCACGCTCGTTGCCTGGCCGAAGGCATCGCTGTCCAGATCGATACCGCGCGCAGTCGTTCCCGAGACGAAGACCTGGTTGCCGACCCTCACCGCCCGCGCATAGCCGTAGGTCTCCTCGAATGGATAGCCCGAGGAGATGTTGAGCCTCTCTGACAAGCCAGTGCTCCTTGCAAGCCGCGAAGATGCCGAAAGACGTGCTGGGCGGCTAAGCCGATGGGTCGTAGAGTAGGCCACACGTATCGTGGAGCCAATCCATGAAGCAGTCTCTCGGGCGTCTATTCGCGTCGGTCGCGCTGATCGCGCTGGCCTCGCCACCGGCCCATGCCGAGCTCGACGTCGCAGCCTTGACATCGACGATCGCGGCCTCGCTCGAGCGCGACTACCCGGCGCTCGACATGCTCTACAAGGACCTGCACGCCCATCCGGAGCTCGCCTTCCAGGAGGTCAAGACGGCGGCGAAGCTTGCGGAGGAGATGCGCAGCGTCGGCTTCCAGGTCACCGAGAAGGTCGGCAAGACCGGACTCGTCGCGCTCTATCGCAATGGCGAGGGCCCGACCATCATGTTGCGCACCGAGCTCGATGCGCTGCCGATGGAGGAGAAGACCGGCCTGCCCTATGCGAGCCGCGACACGGCCAATTGGAACGGGCGCGTGACCTTCGTCGCGCATAGTTGCGGCCACGACGTGCACATGGTGAGCTGGGTCGGCACGGCCAGGACGCTCATAGGCCTCAAGGACAAGTGGAAGGGCACGCTGATGTTCGTCGGCCAGCCCGCCGAGGAGGAGGTCGCGGGCGCGAAGGCGATGCTGGCCGACGGCCTGTTCACCCGCTTTCCGAAACCCGATGTCGGCTTTGCGCTGCATAGCGGCGGCTTCGCACATGGTGATGTAACGTATCGGGTCGGCGTCGGTTCATCGAGCATGGATGGCCTGTCGATCCGCTTCTATGGCCGCGGCGTCCATGACTCGGCGCCGCATACCACCATCAAGCCAATCATGATGGCGGCACGCTTCCTTGTCGATCTGCAGAGCGTGATCCGCCGCGAGAAGGACCCAACCGAGCCCGGCGTCCTCGTCGGAGTGATCCAAGGCGGCACCGCCAGCGAGATCATCCCGGACGACGCGGTCATGCCCGTGACCATCAGGAGCTTCAGGCCGGAGGCCCGCGCCAAGATGCTGGGAGAGATCGAGCGAACCGCCATGGCTGTGGCGGCCATGGCCGGCGCTCCGCGGCCCGGTATCGAGTTGGAGCAACGGACGGATGCCGTGATCAACGACGACGCGCTCGTCGCGGCGGCCGAGCCGGTGCTGAAGGCGGCGTTCGGCGACAGGTTGACGAGATCGCCGCCGAGCACCGCAAGTGACGACTATGCGGAGTACGTCAAGGCCGGCGTGCCATCGATGGTCTTCAACATCGGCGTCTATGATCCAGAGCGCGTCGCGGCTGCACGTCATGGTGGTCCGCGGCTGCCGCCGAACCGCTCGCAGCTGTTCGCGCCGGTGCCCAAGCCGACCATCGAGACCGGCGTCACCGCGATGACGCTCGCCGTGCTGTCGGCGTTCGATGCACGCGCACGGAGGCATTAGTTGTCCGGCCACGAATGACTCGCCATGAGACGGGCAGCCCTACGACACCATTTGCTGCGTAACCTGTATTGCCTCACGACAGAATGAGCGTGCTGCGCACGACCGCAAAAACGAAATCGTGTTCTGCCGTGGGTTGCTGACGCGGATCGGGCGAGTTCCTATCTGCTCAAGAGATCAACCATCCACGGACACCCCATGGCTCCCCGTCAACTCAAGCTCGGCGCCTTCATGCGCCCGGTCTCCATCCACACCGGCGCGTGGCGCTATCCCGGCGCCTGGCCGGACGCCAATTTCAACTTCGCGCATCTCAAGCAGCTCATCCGGAAATTGGAGGCCGGCAAGTTCGACGCCTTCTTCATGGCCGACCATCTCGCGGTCCTGAACATGCCGATCAATGCGCTCAAGCGCAGCCACACCGTGACTTCGTTCGAGCCCTTCACGCTGCTCTCGGCGCTGTCGGCGGTGACCGAGAACATCGGGCTGATCGCGACCGGATCGACCACCTTCGACGAGCCCTATCACCTCGCCCGCCGCTTCGCCTCGCTGGACCACATCTCGGGCGGACGTGCCGGCTGGAACATCGTCACCACGTCGAACCCGGATGCCGCGCTTAATTTCGGCCTCGACGATCACATGGAGCACGCCGAGCGCTACAAGCGCGCCCGCGAGTTCTACGACGTCGTCACCGGCCTGTGGGATTCGTTTGCCGACGATGCCTTCGTGCGCGACGTCGAGAGCGGGCTGTTCTTCGATCCCGACAAGATGCACGTGCTCGACCACAAGGGCAAATATCTGAAAGTCCGCGGCCCGCTCAACATCGCCCGCCCCGTGCAGGGCTGGCCGGTGATCGTACAGGCCGGCGCCTCGGAGGACGGCAAGCAGCTCGCGGCGGAGACGGCGGAGGCCGTGTTCACAGGCGGCGGCAGCCTCGCCGATGGGCAGAAGCTCTATGCCGACATCAAGGGCCGCATGGACAAGATCGGCCGTGATCCTGAGCATCTGAAGATCCTGCCCGGCGCCTTCGTGGTGGTCGGCGACAGCGTCGACGAGGCGAAGGAGAAGCGCGCGCTGCTCGACAGCATGGTGCATTACGACAGCGCCATCGCCTCGCTCTCGGTCATCCTCGGCACCGACGCTTCCGGCTTCGATCCCGACGGTCCGCTGCCTGATATCCCCGAGACCAACGCCTCCAAGAGCGGCCGCCAGCGCCTGGTCGATGTCGCCGCGCGCGACCAGCTCACGGTGCGGCAACTGGCGCAGCGGGTCGGCGGCTACGGCGGTCTGTCCTTCGTCGGCACCGCCAAGACGATCGCCGACCAGATGCAGGAGTGGCTGGAAAGCCGTGGGTCGGACGGTTTCAACATCATGTTCCCGTTCCTCCCCGCGGGGCTCGACGACGTCGTCGACAAGGTGATTCCCGAGCTGCAGCGCCGCGGGATCTTCCGGACGGAGTATGAGGGGCCGACCCTGCGGGACAATCTCGGCCTGCCCCGACCGAAAAACCGCTTCTTCGCGGCCCAGGGACCCCAGAATCTGGCCCTCAAACCTTGACTTTGGGGGCTGGCTGGGTAGGTTGCCGGCCAACGGCGCCCCCTCTTTGGCCGGTGCCCACCCCCGATCCCGATTCCAGAGGTTCAAGACATGGCCAAAGCGGTCACCATCAAGGTCAAGCTCGTGTCGACCGCCGACACCGGCTTCTATTACGTTGCCAAGAAGAACTCGCGCACCATGACCGACAAGATGGTCAAGAAGAAGTATGACCCGGTCGCGCGCAAGCACGTCGAATTCCGCGAAGCCAAGATCAAGTAAGATCGCGGTCTGCTGCGACTTCAACGGGGCCGTTTCGGCCCCGTTTTTTATTGCGCGCGATGCTCCCACTGCTGCGGCACGGGCCGTCCGCTTCTGATCGGTCCATTGGCTGCGGCTGAATCTGGTTCCCGACTTAAGGAGCCATCAACCAAACCCGTGCGATTTGGGGTAGCGGCGCCCCCCCCCGCAGCGTCTCCCTCCTTATCTTACCGGCAGACCAGTGATGACCGATCTTCAGACTTTGCAGTCCCGTCTCGATTTCATCGGCATCGACAATGCGACCCGAGAGGCGCTGCGGGAGCTGCGGCCGCTGATCGGCAAGGTGCTGCCCGGCCTGCTGGAGCAGTTCTACGCCCATGTCGGCAAGGTCCCGCATCTCGCCAAGATGTTCTCCAGCCAGGCCGCGATGCGGCACGCCTCGAAGGCCCAGCTCGACCATTGGATGTCGCTGGCGACCGCGAAGTTCGACGATGCCTATGTGAAGTCCGTGACGAGGATCGGCCAGGCGCACAACCGGATGGGGCTGGAGCCGCGCTGGTACATCGCCGGCTATTCGCTGATCGTGACCGGGCTGCAGAAGGCGATCGAGACGGAGATCGCGGACGGCTGGTTCGGCGGCCAGGCGGCCCGCGAGAAGAAGGCCGCGCTGCAGGCTGCGATCACCAAGGCGGCAATGATCGACATGGATCTCGCCATCTCGGTCTATCTCGATGCGGCCAAGACCGAGCAGCACGTCGCCATGCAACGCATGGCCGACGAGTTCGAAGCCACCGTCGGCCAGATCATCAACAAGGTCCATGCGGACGCGCGCACGCTCGAGGTCTCGGCCAACACGCTGACCAAGACCGCCGAGCAGACCCAGCACCTGTCGGCCAGCGCGGCCTCGGCCTCGGGCCAGGTCTCGACCAACGTGCAGTCGGTCGCCTCGGCCGCCGAGGAGATGACCTCCTCGGTCCATGAGATCGGGCGGCAGGTCAGGGAATCGACCACCATTGCCAAGGAGGCCGTTCGCCAGATCGAGCAGACCGATGTCGGCATCAGCGAGCTGTCGCGCACCGCCGAGCGCATCGGCGACGTGCTCAAGCTGATCACCTCGATCGCCGCCCAGACCAACCTGCTGGCGCTGAACGCGACCATCGAGGCGGCGCGCGCCGGCGACGCCGGCCGCGGTTTCGCGGTGGTGGCCTCCGAGGTCAAGGCGCTGGCGTCGCAGACCGCCAAGGCCACCGAGGAGATCGGCCAGCAGATCGAAGGCATTCAGAGCGCGACGCAGTCCTCGGTCGCCTCGATCAAGCAGATCGGCGGCACCATCCAGCAGATCTCGGAGATCGCCGCCGGCATCGCCGCCGCCGTCGAGCAGCAAGGCGCCGCGACGGGGCAGATCTCGCGCAACGTGCAGGAGGTCGCCGGCGGCACCGCGCGCGTCGTCGGCAACATCGGCGACGTCAGCAAGGGCGCCAGCGCCACCGGCACCGCCTCCGCGCAGGTGCTGTCATCCGCGCACTCGCTGTCGCGCGAGAGCGATCACCTCAAGGATGAGCTGGAGAAATTCTTGCGCAGGGTCCGTGCGGCCTGACTACAAAGAAGGGCGGATCGGCGTTGGCCGTCCGCCCTGCGACGTCGCGACGCTGCGCGCCGGCTTACATCCCGTGGCTCAGGAACACCGCCGAGCAGCGCTTGCTCAGCTTGGCCCGGTTCTGCGTCAGACAGTTCTGGACGCCGAAGTCATCGCCGAGCTGAGCGCGGCAGAAGCGCTTGGCGTCGGGCGCGCAAGCCTTCTGCTCCTGCGGCGTCCCCATATGGCCCTGAGCCATGGCAAATGGCGGCAGAACGGACAGCGACACGGCAACCGCAAATATCAGCTTCTTCATTGGGCGCTCCTCCTTGGGCTGAAACAAACGTTTCCCGCCCAAGGGGGTTCCGACGGAACTGTGCGTCCGAAGGCCGGATGGCGAGCGTCGCAGCCAGTGCTGCCTGCACGTCCCACTCTGAACGGCCAGCGCCTTGCCGCAATTCTCAGCCGGCGCAGGACGTGGCCCGCGCCAGCGCAGCACGCGCGAGCAGACGCGTCGAATCCAACGTCGGCAGAGGCGAGTTGGCATCGTCGATGATCAGCGGAATCTCGGTGCAGCCGAGCGCGACGGCATCGCAACCTTCCTCCTTCAGTCGCGCGATGATCGCCTGAAACGCGGCGACGGAGGGCGGCTGAAACCGCCCGTAGACCAGCTCATCCATGATGATGCGGTTGGCTTCGACGCGATCGGCTTCTTCCGGACGCGCGAACGCCAGCCCGCGTGCGGTCAAGCTATCCGGATAGACATTGCTGTCGACCAGCCATTTGGTGCCGGTGATGCCGATACGCCTGTAGCCTCTCCTGACCGCTTCCGTCGCGACCACGTCGGCGATGTGCAACCACGGCAGCGGAGAGCGCGGCAGCACCAGCGGCAGGGCCTGGTGGATGGTGTTGTCCGGGCAGATCAGGAAATCCGCGCCGGCCGCGGCGAGCTTGCGCGCCGAGGTCAGCATCAGCTCGGCGACGCCATCGAGATTGCCGCGATCGAGGCAGGCCACGTAGTCGGCGAGCGACGGCGTGTGCATCGACACCTCGGGATGGGCATGCGGCCCGAGCAGGTCGGCGCCCTCCTTGCAGATCGTGCGATAGCAGAGCGCCGCGCCCTCGGCGGAGCAGCCGACGATGCCGATATGTTTTGCCATTCGTCGTTCCATTTCCATCAACGTTGACGACGATGATAGCGCGAAAAGCGGCCGAGGGTGAACATCAACCCACCACGCACCATCCTCTGCCATTGCGCGCACAGCGAAGCAATCCAGAGTCCTTGCTGAGCCCTGGCTTGCTTCGCTGTGCTCGCAATGACGCGGTTGCAACAGATCGCGCGCACGACATCGCCAGGGCCGATCACACGCTGATCCGCCCTGCCGAGACATTTGTTCGCACTGGCCTGTTCGCAGCTACATCACACCGCGGGACATCATGGCGTTCGCTATGTCGAATCTCAGGCGCTCGAGCGCGCGGTGGGCTGCGATATGGTCGAGATCGCCTTGCGTCAGGCCGATATCCACCAGTTGCGCCTCGCTCAGGTCGCATAGATCGACTCTCATCCGCCTGAGCCGACGGCCTTCCTGAAACACCAGCCAATAGCGCGCGAGCAGGCCGAACAGCCCCGGAGCCGAGATGCCCGGCGGCCCGGCCGCATTCTTTTCCGACAACGCGTCACGCAGCACCGTGACGGATGCGCTGGGTCGCGGCGCGGCTGGCGCCTGGTGCGCCGCGTTCTTCACCAATGAGAGGGGGCGATCGCGCGTGGCGGAATTGCGGGCGATCTCGTCTGTGAGATGGGTCTGAGGTGGCATCGGTCGCTCCTGCTGCGTGATGCCGGCAGGGAGCGTGGCCAAACAAAAGGCCCCGTCCGATGCCGGCGGGGCCTGGTGGAATGATCGTGTCGTCGAAATCCTAGCGCACGACTCCTCCCACGGCCCAGCTGCGGCGGGCCGCATGTTTGCGGTTGGAGTTGCGCACGACGTTGATCATGGTTTGTCGGTACCACGATGATTGCGCCAGATCAAGGCATGTAGTTCCTGCGCTCGCACATGAGCACCTATGCGAGGCTTGTGTTCTGCCGAACTCCGCGCACGCGGCGTCTCCGGCAGGATAGTGTCCATAGATAAGCGCGATCTCACCTCCGTCGTTGCGAGCGCAGCGAAGCAATCCAGAGTCGTGTGCGGGACCCTGGATTGCTTCGCTGACGCTCGCAATGACGTCGCGGCGACCATCTCGCGCTGTTGGTCGGTTATCCCTGCGTCGCCACTTTCAACGACCAACTACATTCCCCGACGCGAGACGCCGCCCGGATATGGATCATCCCTCAATCTGTCGAGCGTCCGCAGCGCGGCGATGTGCTCGATCTCGGCGCGCGTGATGCCGATATCTGTGAGCTCGCGTTCGCTCAGGTCATGCAGGCAGTCCCGCACGCTCTCGCGGCGTTGCCATTCTTGGATCGCGCGCCAGCACCAGCCGATCAAGCGGATGATCGGCCAGGTCGGCGTGGCCGGCGGACCGGCCGCGTCCTTTTCTGGCGACACGTCTCGCAACGCTGCGATCGACGCTTCGGACTGCATCGATGGCTGCACGCTGTCGATCGCGTCGGTGATTGACGCGATCGAGAGATCGACGTTGAGCGCCGACACGTGCGCAGCGTCGATCGTCGCGCTGGTCTGATGGGGTGGCATCCTCTGCTCCTGCTGTTATGCCGGCAGGGAGCGTGGCCAAACAAAAGGCCCCGTCCGATGCCGGCGGGGCCTGGTGAAACGATCGCAACGTCCAATTCCTAGCGCGCGACTCCTTCCACGGCCCAGCCGAAGCGGGTCATGTGATAGAAGTTGACGATGCGGACCGATTTGCTCATGTCACGTAAGGTATCATGGCACGCACGCAACATCAAGGGATATTTGGGCGCCCCACATCCTGGCGGCGAGTTGTTGTAGATCGACCGCGCGAGCACGGCGGGCGGATTGGCGTCAGCTCAATCTGCCGATTTGCGGCGAACGTGAAGCGGCGCGCTGATCCGCCCTACGGAGTGCGGACTACCAGCTGAAATGTCCACATCGGGCACACTCCACAAACATCAGACGCTCTCTCGTCCGAGATACATCGGAATGAGTCGACAACCATCCGGCCTTGCGCGCTGACCAGCGCGACGTACCGCGCCCCGCCATGAACCGATCCAAGATGTCAGCCAGCGAGCCCGAAACGCCTCCCAAGACCATGAAAACCAAAAGGTTGGTCTGCACACCGAGCGCTTCGAGGACCAAGACTCCACACAACATCAGCACGCCGGCCAAAACACCCATGCGAAGCGGCTTCATGCCTTTTCCCTAACAAGAGAGCAACGCCGCAACTAAGCTAACATGAGACGCCTGAAGTTCGTAGGGCCGATCAGCGTCGGCCTGATCATCAGGGGTCCATCCTGAAGCATTGAGATGAGGAAGCGATCTTCCCATCGAGCGCCCCCGAGACGGTCCTGCGCCGAAGACTAACTTTTCGAACGCTTTCAACGAGATCGCTCTCGCCGGCTATCCAGATCGCAATTTTTTTCTTTCGCTTTTCCAGAATTCATGCTATCCCCCTGCACATCCCACCTCGCCAAGAGGGGCGCATCGCGATCGTCACGAGCGTGAGGTGGGCTGCGGTGGGCGTGTCGGGTTGCAGCGTGGCTTGTCCGCGCCGACGAACGATCCGGTGCGCACGGTCAAGCCGTGTGGTCCTGGCCTCCCGATGCTGAGGCCAAGCGGGCGCTGCGACGAAGCGCGCTCGCGACGGGGGCAAGAACGCCGGTCCCCGGGGAGAGCGCGGAGTAAGCCGTAAAGCCATCGCGCAGGGAGGGCCGGATGTCCGGCTCGTACCTGTGGTTCTGCCGCGTGCTTTCTTTCTGCACGCGGACCATGGGTGCGACCTGCACCCGGCCTTCCCTGCGCCCTCTGTTCTCGAAGAGGGTTTTCAATGGCACAGCTCGGGCGCGGAGGCGCGGCGAGGATGGGATCTCATGTGTGCTGAAGCAGGCTGCCCAGAGCTCACCGTCATTCCGGGGCGCCCGGAGGGCGAGCCCGGAATCCATAACCACGATCGGGAGTATGGATTCCGGGCTCGCGCTATGCGCGCCCCGGAATGACGTGGGGAGACGGTTGCGGCTACTCACGACCATCGTAGGCGCAGCAACGATCCGACGGCTCCACCGCCCTGCCCCTCTAGCGGCCGCGGCCGGCGGCTTGCGGCAGGAACGGCGCCGGCTGATGCACGGGGGCGATCGCCACCGCGCGGTTGCGGCCCTCGTTCTTGGCGCGGTAGAGCGCATTGTCGGCGCGCTTCATGACGTCGGCGATCGGCTCACCCTTCTGCTCCAGGGTCGACAGCCCGATCGACGTCGTGACCTCGATGCGCTTCTCGCCCTTGTGCACCGAGAACGGCTCGTTGGCGACCGAGCGCCGCAAGCGCTCGGCGACCATGCCGGCGACGTGCAGGTCGGTTTCGGGCATCACGATGACGAACTCCTCGCCGCCATAGCGGCAGGCGAGATCGATGCCGCGGATCGACTTGCGCACGCGCATGGCGAACTCGCGCAGCACGTCATCGCCGGCATCATGGCCGTAATTGTCGTTGATCGACTTGAAGTAGTCGATGTCGAGCATCATCAGCGCCAGCGGCTTGCCACGGCTCGCGGCCTGGTCGGCGAGCGTCGAAAGATGCGTCTCCATGTAGCGGCGATTGTGCAGGCCCGTCAGCGCGTCGGTGATCGCCATCTCGATCGAGTTCTGGACGTTGTCGCGCAGATGGTCGGTGTAGCGGCGCTTGCGGATCTGGGTGCGGGCGCGCGCCAGCAGCTCGTTCTTGTCGACGGGACGCAGCAGATAATCGTTGACGCCGATCTCCAGGCCGCGCAGCAGCCGCGAATTGTTCTCGGCTTCCGCAATCGCGAGGATCGGCACCTGCCGGGTGCGTTCCAGCGAGCGCAGCTGGCTGCACAGCCGCAGGCCGTCGTAATCGTTCAGGTCGAGCGAGACGATGACGAGGTCGTAATTGCCTTCGGCGGCGTTGAACACGGCCTCGGCGGGATTGGTCTCGACGTCGATGGCATGCTCGGTCGCCAGCATCGGCCCGAGCCGCTCGTAGGACGACGGCCGGTCGTCGACCAGCAGCACCCGCCCGCCCTTGCCGGCGTCGGCAACCGCGTTGCGCTCGGGCGCCTGCACGCCGATCTCGAGGGAGGTCAGCGCGCGCATGCGCAGCTCGTCCGTCATCATCTTCAGCCGCGTCAGCGAGCGCACGCGCGCGATCAGCACGACGTCGGAGACGGGCTTGGTCAGGAAGTCGTCGGCACCGGCCTCCAGGCCGCGCACGCGGTCGGACGGGCTGTCGAGCGCCGTCACCATGACAACCGGAATGAAATGCGTGGCCGGATTCGACTTCAGCCGGCGGCAGACCTCGAAGCCGTCCATGTCCGGCATCATGACGTCGAGCAGGATGATGTCGCATTCGGCGCGCTGGCAGATCTGCAGCGCCTCGGCGCCGTTCGCGGCGGTCAGCACGTCGAAATATTCGGCCGACAGCCGCGCCTCCAGCAGCTTGACGTTGGCCGGGACGTCGTCGACGACGAGGATACGCGCGGACACTGCAGAAACTCCTTAGCCGATAAAGCGGCGTACCGTTTCAATGAATTTTCCGACCGAGATCGGCTTGGAAAGATAGGCTTCGCAGCCACCCTCGCGGATGCGCTCCTCGTCGCCCTTCATGGCAAAGGCCGTCACTGCCACCACCGGGATGGCACGCAAATCCGGATCGTCCTTGATCCATTTCGTCACTTCCAGGCCCGAGACCTGCGGCAGCTGGATGTCCATCAGGATCAGATCGGGGCGGGTCCGGCGCACGATGTCGAGCGCCTCCACGCCGCTGGACGTACCGGACGTCTGGTACCCGTGGGCTTCCAACAGATCGCGGAAGAGCTTCATGTTGAGCTCATTGTCTTCCACGATCAGGACGGTCTTGCCCATCCGCCCCTCCGAATCACTGACACCGGCATGTCCTCTGGCGGACGCCTGTCCACCGCTACTCATCTAATTCAAACTAGCCCCAGATTCGTTCTAAGCCGTTAAGTCGGTATTCGATCTTTCCCCGAGATGGTTTCCACTTGCTTGAACCCATTCCGAAGACTCGGGCATGATGGCGCAAAGTAGAGCCGACAAGTTAACGGAAAGGCAAATCCGCCGTTGAAAAAGCCCGTTCGAAATCCGCGCGAAGTCGCTGAAATCGTTGCAGTTCAGGCCCTCGGCTTCCTGGCCGGCGAACCGGAGCGGCTGGGCCGCTTCCTGGCCGAGACCGGGATTGGGCCGGAGACGCTGCGATCCTCGGCCGCCGACCCCAATTTCTTGGTCAGCGTGCTCGATTTCGTGCTGCGCGACGACGAGACGGTAAAGGCTTTTGCCGCCCACTCCAAGTTACATCCGACCAATATCATGGCTGCACGGCAGGTATTGGGCGACCGGCAGTGGGAGCGCGACGTGCCGTGACCGAAGTAGCGCCAGCGAGCGGGTCGCGCGCGGTCGCCGGGCCGGCCTGCTTCTGCCGCGACTGCCTGACGGACCTCGATGATGGCGCGCGCCGCTGTACGGTCTGCGGCTCGCCGCGCCTCGTCCGCCATCGCGCCCTGCCCGCGCTGACGCTGGCCCATATCGACTGTGACGCGTTCTATGCAACCGTCGAGAAGCGCGACAATCCCGAGGTCGCCGACCGGCCCGTCATCATCGGCGGCGGCAAGCGCGGCGTGGTGTCGGCCGCCTGCTACATCGCCCGCACCTATGGCGTGCGCTCGGCGATGCCGATGTTCAAGGCGCTGGAGCTGTGTCCCGCGGCGGTCGTGATTCCCCCGGACATGGCGAAATATGTCCGCGTCGGCCGCGAGGTCCGGCAGGCCATGCAGGCGCTGACGCCGCTGGTCGAGCCGCTGTCGATCGACGAGGCGTTCCTGGATCTGTCCGGGACCGAGCGCGTCCACGGCATGATCCCGGCAAAGGTGCTGGCGCGCTTCGCCCGCGAGATCGAGCAGCGCATCGGGATCACGGTCTCGGTCGGGCTGTCCTGCAACAAGTTCCTCGCCAAGATCGCCTCCGATCTCGACAAGCCCCGCGGCTTCGCCGCGCTCGACCAGGACGAGGCACGGCAGATGCTGGCCGACAAGCCGGTCGGCTTCATCTTCGGCGTTGGCCCCGCCACGCAGCAGCGGCTGGCGAACCAGGGCTTCCGCACCATCGCCGACCTGCAGCGTGCCGACGAGATCGAGCTGATGAAGCAGTTCGGCGGTGACGGCCGCAGGCTGTGGCGGCTGGCGCGCGGCATCGACGACCGCAAGGTCGTCGCTGATCGCGGCGCCAAGACGATCTCCAGCGAGACCACCTTCGACACCGACATCCGCGACTACGCGACCCTGGAAAAGACCCTGTGGCGGCTGTCGGAGAAGGTGTCGGCACGGCTGAAGGCGAGCCAGCTCGCCGGGTCGACCATAACGCTGAAGCTGAAGACCGCGGACTTCCGCCAACGAACGCGCTCGCAATCGATCGCGGCGCCGACGCAGCTCGCCGGCAAGATCTTCGCAATCTGCAAGGAGATGCTGGCGCGCGAGACCGACGGCACGGCGTTCCGGCTGATGGGCGCAGGTGTCAGCGCGCTGCGCCCGGGCTCGGAGGCCTCCGACACCGACATGCTCGACCGCCGCTCGGCCTCGGCCGAGCGCGCGATCGATGCGCTACGCAAGAAGTTCGGCCAGGCCGCGGTCATCCGCGGCATCGCCTATGACGGCCCGGAGCAGACGGAATGATGCCCCGGTCAATTGCTGCAGGGCTTGCCGTCCTTCACGTCCTTGACGTCGAACTTGCCAAGCGCGCCGGCGATGACGAAATCATTGTAGTCGAGCACGAGCGCGCGCGAGACGCCGTTCTCGTAGAGCTCGAACGACATCGCGTAAACCGGCGTCTGCTCGCCCTCGGCCCGCTTGGCGTCGCGGTCATAATAGCTGACCGTCACCGGCCAGCGCGTCATCTTCTTCATCTCGTCATTGTCGGTCGAGGCGTCGGGCTTGGCGGCCGCCTTGTCGGCCGGCACCGGCGCACCGATCACGGTCAGCGTGTTGTAGACCTTCTCGCCATTGTCCGAGCCGTCATAGACCGTCAGCTCGAGCAGCGACTTGCCCTCGCGCGCGGCGGCGATGATGCGATGAATCTGCTCGGTCGGAAACACGGTCGAGCCGTCGAGCGTGAAGGTCTTCGCCTCGGGCTGCTTGAGCTTGACGGTGATGTGATCGCCGGTGCGCTCGGCGATACCGTCGACCGGGCTGGAGGCCTGCTCGTTCATGCGCGAGTCGATCTTGAAGCGGTAGCTCTTGCCGGCGCCGTCCTCCCACGCGGTGGAGCGCAGGTCGCTCAGGGTCACCTTGCCCTCACCGAGATCGAGCTCCGAGACCTGGCGGAATTCCGAAGTGTAGCCGTTGCAGGCGTTGCCAGAGAAATTGTAGAGGATGCGACCGCGCGCGCTGTTGACGGGGCTCGAGCCGCGCGACTTGACCAGGCTCAGGTCATAGAGCGCCTGATGCGGCAGGAACGGCACAGCCGCCCCGGCCTGCGCCGGACCGAACGTGATCGCCGCGACGGCGAGCGCTCCCATCGACAGTCGGAACGAATGAGCCATGAGTTTTCCTCGGAGGACGTATCGCTGAACCGTCACATTAGAGATCGCTGCATTGCGTCGCAACTGCGGCTGTCTCACGGAAACGTGCGCTTAAAGCGCCGGAATCGCGTCGGTGCTGGCTGCTTGCATGTCACTGGCAACTGCGCCAAACAGGGCCTCGGTCCGGCACGGGACCGGCTTTCAGGCGACAGAACGGGGATTCGAGATGGCGGGTACGGTTGAACAGAATCTGGCGGCACAGGGCATCACACTGCCGGCACCAAAGGCGCCGGTGGCCAATTACGTCCCGTTCGTGCGCACCGGCAACCTGCTGTTCGTGTCGGGCCAGGTCTGCCTCGGCGCCGACGGCAAGATGATCGCCTCCGGCAAGCTCGGCGGCGGCGTGTCGATCGAGGACGGCTATGCGGCCGCGAAAGGCTGCGGCGTCAACCTGCTGGCGCAGGTGAAGGCGGCGGTCGGCGATCTCGACAAGGTCGTGCGCGTGGTCCGGCTCGGCGGCTTCGTCAATTCGGCGCCCGACTTCCTCGACGGGCCCAAGGTGCTCAACGGCGCCTCCGACCTGATGGTCGCAGCGTTCGGCGACAAGGGCCGGCACGCCCGCACCACCGTCGGCGTGTCGGCGCTGCCGTCGGACGCGGCGGTGGAAGTCGAAGGCGTGTTCGAGGTTGAGTGAGAGAGAGCGCATGATCCGGAATAGTGCGCGGCGGTTTTCCGACGAGATCATGCGCCAGCAAAACGGACGGGGCGAATGCGCGCACCTGACTGGCTGACGGCCCGCCCCGTCGCCCATCGCGGCCTGCACGATGCTGATCGCGGCATCATCGAGAACATGCCGGCCGCCGCACGCGGCGCCGTGGCCGGCAACTTCGCCATCGAATGCGACATCCAGCTGTCGGCCGATGGCGAGGCCATGGTGCATCACGACTATGATCTCGGCCGCCTCACCGAGGGCACCGGCCCGCTGATCGAGAAGACCGCGGCAGAGCTGAAAGCGATCAAGTTCAAGCAGACCGACGAGCAGATGATGACGCTCGGCGACCTCTGCAACCTGATCGCCGGGCGCGTGCCGCTGGTCATCGAGGTCAAGAGCACGTTCCAGGGCGATCGCCGGCTGGTCCGGCGCATGGCCGAGGTGCTGGCGTCCTACTCCGGCCCGGTGGTCGGGATGTCGTTCGATCCGGACCAGGTCCGCGCCTTGCGCGAGACCATGCCGACGCTGACGCGCGGCATCGTCGCGCAGCGCAGGTACGAGGACGGCTACTGGGCCAAGCTGACCCAGGCGCAGCGCGACAGCATGCTGCATCTCAAGCATGGCTTCAGCAGCCAGCCGCATTTCGTCGCCTATTGGATCGAGCAGCTGCCTGCGCCTGCCCCCTGGATCGCGCGCAACGTGTTCGGCTGCCCGCTGCTGACTTGGACCGTCCGCACCCCTGAGCAGCGTGCCGCCGCAGCCCGCTATGCGGATCAGATGATCTTCGAGGGGTTTACGCCGGGGACGTGACGCCGGCCTTGAACTCGCTGCTGCGATGCACGATCTTCAGGGCGTGGCATCTGGGGCGTCCCGGCCGGGGCGTGCCGTGCCGGCCCGTTTGACAAGGATTCGATGGCATCGCCTGAGATCACGCTCGAAGCCGTTCCCGGGATCAACGAGGTCCCGGCCGCAGCATGGGACGCCTGTGCCAATCCCGAGGGCCGCGTCAGTCCCGGCTCATCTTCCGCCTGCGGCCGCGCCTACAATCCGTTCATCTCACACGCGTTTTTCTCGGCGCTCGAAGCCTCCGGCTCGGCCACCCTGCGCACCGGCTGGGCGCCGCGCCATCTGGTGGCGAAGATGGGTGACGAGGTCCTCGGCGTCGTGCCGTGCTACCTCAAGTCCCACTCGCAGGGCGAATATGTCTTCGACCGCGGCTGGGCCGATGCCTATGAGCGGGCCGGCGGGCGCTACTATCCGAAGCTGCAGGTCTCGGTGCCGTTCACGCCGGCCACAGGGCCGCGGCTGCTGATCCGCGCCGACCAGGACCGGGACATGATCGGCAATGCCCTCGCCCAGGGACTGAAGGCGCTGTGCGGGATCAGCGAGGCGTCCTCGGTCCACGTCACCTTCGCCCGGCAGGCCGAATGGGAGCTGCTCGCCGCGCAGGGCTTCCTGCAACGCACCGACCAGCAGTTCCACTGGCACAATCAGGGTTTTTCCAACTTCGACGATTTACTGGCGACGATGAATTCGCGCCACCGCAAGGCGATCAAGCGCGAGCGGCGCGACGCATTGGCCGCCGGCATCACCATCCATTGGCTGACCGGCAAGGACATCACCGAGGACGCCTGGGACGCATTCTTCGAATTCTACATGGAGACCGGCTCACGCAAGTGGGGCCGGCCGTATCTCAACCGCAAGTTCTTCTCGCTGATCGGCGAGAGCATGGCCGACGACGTGCTGCTGGTCATGGCCAAGCGCGAGAGCCGCTGGATCGCCGGCGCGATCAACTTCATCGGCTCGGACACGCTGTTCGGGCGCAACTGGGGCGCCATCGAGCACCACCCGTTCCTGCATTTCGAGGTCTGCTACTACCAGGCGATCGACTTTGCGATCCAGCACAAGCTCCAAGTCGTCGAAGCTGGCGCTCAGGGCGAGCACAAGATCGCGCGCGGCTACCTGCCGCAGACCACCTACTCCGCGCACTACATCGCCGACCGCGGCCTGCGCCGGGCCATTGACGACTATCTCAAGCGCGAGCGCGCCTATGTCGAGGAAGCCGGCCGCGAGCTCGCCGAATCCGCCCCGTTCCGGAAAGGCATGGACGAGCCGTCTTGACCGGCGACACGCGCCGGTGAGAGTAAGGCGCACCAAGAGGAACCGCTTAAGGGACTGCCCATGACCGCCTACGATCCCAACAATCCGTTCGCGAAGATCCTGCGCGGCGAATTCCCCTGCACCAAGGTCTATGAGAACGACCACGTGCTGGCGTTCCTCGACATCATGCCGCGCGTGCCCGGCCACACCCTGGTGATCCCGAAGGCCGCCGCACGCAACATCCTCGACATCACCGAGGAGGACTATCTCCACGTCGGCCGTGCCGTGCGCACCATCGCCCGCGCCGCCAAGACCGCGTTCGCCGCCGACGGCATCACGGTGCAGCAGTTCAACGAGCATGCCGGCGGCCAGATGGTGTTCCACCTGCACGTCCACATCATGCCTCGCCACAACGGCGATTCCCTGCTGCCACCGGCGAGCCGCAAGGAAGATCCGAAGGTGCTGGAGGAGAACGCCGCCAAGCTGATTGCGGCGCTGAAGGGCTGATCAGGCCTCGTCGAGCCCGATGTCGAGCGCGGCCGACGAATGCGTGATCCAGCCGACCGAGATCAGGTCGACGCCGGCCGCGGCGATCGCGGGCGCGGTCTCCACGGTGATCCGGCCCGAGGCTTCGGAGATGGCCTTGCCGCTGATCATGCCGACCGCGGTTTCGAGCTCCGCCGGCGTCATGTTGTCGAGCAGCACCGCATCGACGCCCAGCGTCAGCGCCTGCTCGAGCTGAGCCAGAGTGTCGACCTCGACCTCGATCTTGACGAGATGGCCGGCATGGGCCTTTGCGCGCGTGATGGCAGCCTTGATGCCGCCGGCGATGGCGATGTGGTTGTCCTTGATCAGGACGGCGTCATCGAGCCCGAACCGGTGATTGCCGCCGCCTCCAGCGCGCACCGCATATTTCTCCAGCGCGCGCAGGCCCGGCGTGGTCTTGCGGGTGCAGACGATCTGCGCCTTCGTCCCCTTCACCGCCGATACCAGGGACGCCGTCGCGCTGGCGACCCCGCTCAAGCGGCAGAGGAAGTTGAGCGCCACGCGCTCGCCGGTCAGGAGCGCCCGTGCCGGGCCGCTGATGGTCGCGATCGCGTCTCCCGGCGTCACGACGCTGCCGTCCGGTCGCACGATCTCCATGCGCACGTCCGGCGAGACGGTCTGGAAGGCGCAGCGCGCCACATCGAGGCCTGCGATCACCCCGTGCTGGCGCGCCCGCAGCTTCAGCGAGGCGCGCTGCTCGGCGGGGACGATGGCATCGGTGGTGATGTCGCCGGCGCGGCCGAGATCCTCGAGCAGCGCCATGCGCACCAGCGGCTCGTAGAGCAAGGGCGAGAGAGGATTGAGAGTCATGGCACTGCGCTCCTGAACGGCGTCTGCTCGGCCTCGACAATGTCGCGGGCAACCGCGATCGCCTCGGGCAGAGTGAGGCTGGATGGCTGCGCGACGGGCAGCGTGCCCGGACGATCGCTGCGGAAATGCGCGCCGCGGCTCTCCTCCCGCGCATGGGCCGCGACCGCAAGCATCAGGCCGACCAGCGCCGGGTCAGCCATGGACCCGGCCTGCTCTGCCAGTGGAAGCAGGCCGCTGACGGCAGCCGCGATCGTGCGATGCTCGCGCATCACGCCCAGCGCATGCGACAGCAGCGGCCGTGCGGCCGACGGATCGGACCCCGGCGGAATGGCAGCCACCGCGCACGGCTTGCCCGCACGCTGCGGCGCGCCGGCCACGCTTTCGGCCACCCATTGCGCGCAGACGATCGCTTCCATCAGCGAGTTGCTGGCGAGCCTGTTGGCGCCGTGCAGGCCGGTGCGGCTGGCCTCGCCACAGGCCCACAATCCCTCGACCGTGCTGCGTCCCATCGTGTCAACAGCGATGCCGCCCATATGATAGTGCACGGCCGGCCGCACCGGGATCGGATCGCGCGCGGGGTCGATGCCCGCCATGCGGCAGAACGCGCTGATCACGGGATAGCGCGCGGCGAAATCCTTGCCCGGCTTTTCGCGCGCATCGAGGAACACGCGGCGGCCTTGCGCACGGCGGCGCCATACCGCCCGCGCCACCACGTCGCGCGGCGCCAGCTCAGCGCCGGGCTCGTCGGCCATGAAGCGCGTGCCGGTGTCGTCGATCAGGACGGCGCCATCGCCGCGGATCGCCTCGGTGAGCAGCGGCAGCGGCCGCGACGGTCCGTCGAACGCGGTGGGGTGAAACTGCACGAATTCGAGATCGGACAGCACGGCCCCGGCCCGCGCCGCCAGCGCGAGGCCCTGGCCGAAACAACCGGCCGGATTGGTGCTGTCGAGGAACAAGCCGCCGATGCCGCCGGTTGCGATCACGACGCGTGTCGTGGCGAGGATCAGAGCTTCGTCGCCGCGCGCCGCAGCCACGCCCTGGATCGCGTTGTCATTGACGATCAGCCGGCGCGCCTCGACGCCTTCGAGCAAGGTCACCGAAGCACAACGCCTGACAGCCGCGATCAGCGCGCGCATGATCTCGCGTCCCGTGCCGTCGCCCGTCGCATGCACGATCCGGTTGCGGCTGTGTGCGGCCTCCAGGCCCAGACGCCAACGTCCATCCGCACCTCGGTCGAACGCAACGCCAAGCTGCGCGAGGCGCTCGACCGCGGCCGGCGCAGCATCGATGATGCGGCGCGCGGCGGCCTCGCCGCACAATCCGGCTCCGGCGGCGAGCGTGTCCTTCAGATGCAGCCCCGGATCATCGTCATCGCCAACCGCCGCAGCCAGTCCACCCTGCGCCCACATGCTCGACGCCTCCGCGCCGAGCGGCGACTTCGACAACAGCACGACCGGCTCGGGCGCAAGCGCAAGCGCCGTCATCAGACCTGCGGCACCGCCGCCGATGATCACGGGACGGCCGATCAACTTCGAAACATCGATGCTCATGATGCCAGCATCCTTTCCACCGCGCGCCGCGCGCGCTCGGCCATCGCGGGATCGATCGTGACCTCGTGCGTGTTAGTCTCGAGCGCATGGCGGATGTTCTTCAGGGTGATCCGCTTCATGTGCGGGCACAGATTGCAGGGGCGGATGAACTCGATGTCAGGATGGAGCACGGCGACATTGTCGCTCATCGAACATTCTGTCAGCAGCACCACCCGGGCCGGCCTTCTTGCTCCGACGAAGTCCGACATCGCCGCGGTGGAGCCGGCGAAGTCCGCCTCCGCCACGACCTCTGGAGGACATTCCGGATGCGCGAGCACGGTGACACCAGGATGGTTGTCGCGCAGCGTGCGGACGTCCTCGGCGCTGAAGCGCTCATGCACCTCGCAATGCCCTTTCCAAGCCGTGATCCTGACCTTCGTCTGTGCGGCGACGTTCCGCGCGAGATATTCATCCGGCAGCATGATGACGTGATCGACACCGAGCGACTCGACCACCGCGCGCGCGTTGCCGGAGGTGCAGCAGACGTCGGACTCGGCCTTCACCGCCACCGACGTGTTGACATAGGCGACCACGGGCACGCCCGGGTGGCGCGCGCGCATCAGCCGCACGTCGTCGGCGGTGATCGACTCCGCCAATGAGCAGCCCGCCTCTACGTCGGGGATCAACACCGTCTTGTCGGGATTGAGCAGCTTGGCGGTCTCGGCCATGAAGTGGACGCCGGCGAGCACGATCACCTCGGCATCGACCTTGGTCGCTTCGCGCGCCAGCAGCAGGCTGTCGCCGACGATGTCGGCGACGCCGTGATAGATTTCGGGCGTCTGATAGTTGTGCGCCAGCACCACGGCATTGCGCCGGCGCTTCAGCGCCAGAATGGCTTCGACATCGTCCTCGAAGACAGCCCATTCCGGCGGCGGGATCACCCGGCTCAGACGCTCAGCAAGCGATGCATTCGGCGCGACGGCGGGCAGGACAAGATCGACCATTTATACTCTCCATGAGCATAAGATGGCTTATACTTATCCTGAGCATAAGCTGTGTCAAGAGCCGGAGATCAAGATCGCGAGAGCGGCAGCTTGGTTCCGACCACCGCCCGCTCGGCCAGCACCCCCTGCCGGAAGCGAAACAGCTTGGCCGGCCGGCCAATCGTGTCGGCAGCAATTGCGCCTGTCTCTTCAACCAGTTCCTGCTGCTCGATGAGGCGGCGGAAGTTCTGCTTGTGCACGAGCCGGCCGGCGAGAGCCTCGACGCTGCGCTGCAATTGCAGCAGTGTAAATTCTTCCGGCATCAACTCGAACACGACCGGCCGGTATTTGATCTTGGCGCGCAGGCGGGCAATGCCGGTGGCGAGAATCCGACGGTGATCACCGATCATGGCGCGCCCGGGCAGCATCGGCTGGCTGGCCCCCTTCTCGCGCACGCTCTCGGGGATCAGCGCCGCCTCATACAGTAACTCATAGCGCTGCAGCGTCAGCTCCTCGTTCCACTCGCGGCCGTCGAGACCGAAGGTGATGGCGGCGCGCTGCCACCTCGTCTTTTGCAGCGCCGGCTCGTGGGCGGCTCGCGCCCAGGCCTTCAGCTTCGGCGCGATGATCTTGGCCAGGATCGTCGGCGGTCCGTCGCGATGATCCTCCCACGGGAAGTAGTCGTACCACGACGACCATTGCGCATCCGCGCCCTCACGCCCCTCCTCCTCGCGGGTCAGACCGAGATAGCTGATGGAGATGCGGTGCGGCGCGTCGGGATCGCCGCCGCGACCGCGGTCGGCGAAGGTGTAGAGCTGCTCGACATAGCCGAGCGGATGGCCGGTCTGCGCCTCGACCCAGGCGCGCAGCCCCATCTGCAGTGAGCGGTGCGCGAACTGAAACGGTCCGCTCGGAAGCGCCGCAGCATGCTCGATCGTCATGATCTTCGGGTGCCCGTCGGTCACCGCCACCAGCACGGCGACGAGGTCCGCCGTGATCGCATCCTGAGCCGTCACCGTCTTCTGCGGCCGCTTGTTCACCTTCGACATCCGGATCCGTCGGTCCTATTTGTCATCCTCACCCTTCGCCGCCGGCGTGAACGCGCAATGATCCGGCTTCAGGTCGATCAGTGGCGTCTCGTCGAGGCAGTCGAGACCGCGCACCAGCACGGTGTTGCCTTCCAACGCGACGAAGCGGACGGTCGACACGCCGATCGGATTGGGACGCACCGGCGAGCGCAGCGCGAAGGTGCCCCGGGTTTCGCCGTCATGATGCCGCGGGCTCTGCTTGACGAGATCACGGCGCGCCCGGTTGAGCCAGTACAGCACCTGGAGGTGGCTGAAGGCGTCGATGCCCTGCAGCGCCGGCACCCAGGGCTCGAAGATCTCGAGCCGGCACACCGGCCCCTCGAAGCTGCCCTGCCGCGGCGTCTCGAGCCGTGAGGTCCAGGGCGTGCGGATGCGGCCGATGAAATACAGCGTGGCGTCGCGCGGCTGTGGCGCGTCGACGGCGACTTCTCCCGGGCGCAGATCGGTATCAGTGGTCATTGCGGAGTCCTTGCGTCTTTCCGGCAATCTATCCGAACCTCGGCTCACCGCAATTGCGGTCGCGCAAGATCGCGCAACTCAGCCGAGCCACCATTTGCCGGCCAGCATCGCGGCTTCGCCGCAGACGACACCGGCAAAGATCGAGCGGCGGCTCGCCATGAAGGCCGCAAGGCCGGCAACGACGGCACCGTAGCGCAGCCCCCAAGGCACGCTGGCGAGCGCGCCCGGCGGCTGCACCAGGATCTGGGCGATGACCCCCGCCAAGATGGCGGTCGCGACCGCCTTGACCCACATCAGCAGGTCCGAGCCCTCGTCGAGCCCGCTGCCGAACCAAAGTCCGAGCAGGCGCCAGATCTGGTTGGGGATCACGCCCGCCACCAGCAGCACCACGAGCGCATGCCAATCGCCGATGAAGTCGCTCATGCCAGCCCCCGCCGCTCGCGCCATTTGTGCGCGCCGAACGCGAGCGTTCCGGCGACGACGCCGCTGACCAGGATGTCGACGCCGCTGTCGAGCTGGGCGGCCAGAGGATACAGCACGAGGCCGAGACCGAGCGCGAGCACGTCGGCAAGCTCCCTGGCGTTGCGCAGGGTCGAGAACAGGAAGGCCAGCGGCGTCAGCAAGAGCACCGCGGCGCCGAAGGTCTGCGACAGATTGGCGGCGAGAGAAGGCGATGCGGCGCTCGCGCGGCACATGCGGCAGGAAGCGATAGCATTCGACCCACAGGGTCACGGCGGTGAAATGCGCGATCAGCACCAGGTGCCGCCGCTTGGTCTGCGGCGAGCGGATCAGCGGCAGCACCGCCACCACCATCGGAAACAGCCGGATCGCGCTCATCGTGACCGCGATCGCAGATTGCAGAATGGTCTGGCCGGAGCCGAGCGTGGAGACCAGGATGATCTGCGCTGGACCGGCCCAAACCAGCACCGTGCTCAGGATCGCCCAGAGCATGCTGAAACGGGTATCGTGGGCGAGCGCGCCGATGCCGATGAAGGTGACGAACAGCACCAGTGACAGGATGGTCGCTGACGTCGCGCGCAGCCCCCAGCCGAAGGCGCGCAGTGAACCATGCCATTGCGGCGAATCGAGCGGAGGAAGTGTCACGGGCGGCCCAGCGGAACGAACCGCGATAAGGCTGGTGAAAGCCGCTCGCGTCAACCGCCATCAGGCGCGCGCGGGTCTGCGTCCGGCGCAGCCATCCCCCACACGCAGCGCTGAGGCAGCTCTATCCGGAGCGATTGCGCAGCACGAAGCAGGCACCGCCGGCCTCGCGGATCCGACTGCAGAGCGCGTCGGCCTCGGCCCGTGTCTCGGCGCCGATCCGCACCTGGTAGAAGGCGCGGTTGCCGCGCGAGCGCATCACCGACGACAGCAGGCTCGGGTCGCGGTCGCCGATGACCGGGCCAAGCCCCTTGATCGCCCGCGAATACATCGCGAGCGCCTTGTTGCGGTCGAAGCCTGCAGCCAGTTGGACGCCCCAGGGTTTCGCGGCCGACAGCGCCACATGCTGCTCGAGCTCCGTGACGAACGGATTCGGCGCGCGCTTCAACATCGCCATCAGCTGACGACACGAGGTCGGCGGCGGGCTTGGCAGCGTCTTGCCGCCGTTACCGGCGGCCGCCCACTCATCGATCGTGGCTCCCGTGATGGCCGAGACGTAGTTGCGGGTCTCCCAGGGCATCTGCCCCTTGCCGGCGAGCCAGTCCTGCACCCGGCGCGGCCCCGCATTGTAGGCCGCCGCCGCGAGCCCGAGATTGCCGAACTGGTCGCGCAGCTCGGCCAGGAACTGCGCCGACTTCGGCAGCGCCTGAACCGGATCGAACGGATCGAGCAACTGGCGCTCGTTCGCCGTGCCCGGCATGAACTGCGCGATTCCCTGCGCGCGCTGGCCGTTGCGCGTGACCGGCCCGACTGCATCGCTCTGGAAGCGGCTCTCCTGCCAGATCACGCGAGCGAAGAATTCGAGCGGCAGATCATTCGCCTTGGCTGCGGATTCGATCATCAGGCAGATCGCCTCGCGCGTACCGCTCTCCTTGGGCTCCTCGGACTTGTTCTCCGAGCCCTCTGCCGCAGCGTCTGCCGGCTTGGCAGCCTCCTGCGGCGAATCCTGCCGGGCGCCGTCCTTCGGATCAGCCGGCACGGCAGCGTCACGGTCGGAGGCCTGCTCCGCCGCCACGCCGGACAAGGGCATGGTCAGCATCAAGGCAAGGCCGAGACAGGCAATGCGAGCAACCGAAACCATGGAAAGCATCGTGAGCGCGGTGCAATGGTTGAATTCTGCCGACAGACAAAGCCCAGGACCATGCGGGGTTCCACCGCGCGGCGCCTTGACACAGCGAACGAGCCGGCTAGCAATCCCCGAGTGCCGCAGGGAGCGCGACGGATGACCGCACCGACCGACGACAGACTCGGCTTCGCGCCCGAAAGCGATGCGCCATTGTCCTACATGGCGCGCACGCGCGACTACTATCTCGCGATCGGCTATGACACGCCCTATCGCTGGGCTCACTACACGTCGGCGCCGTTCCATCCCTTGCGCAAGCCGCTCGCGCAGTCGCGCGTCACCGTCGTCACCACGGCCGCGCCTTTCGATCCCGCCAAAGGCGATCAAGGCCCCGGCGCGCCCTATAATGGCGGCGCCAAGTTCTACGCCGTCTATGACGGCGACACGTCGGCGCAGCACGACCTGCGCATTTCCCACATCGCCTATGATCGCGCGCACACCTCGGCCGAGGATTCCGGCACCTGGTTTCCGCTGCCACAGCTCCTAAGGCTGGCAGGTGAAGGCCGCATCGGCGCGGTCGGACCGCGCTTCTTCGGCGCGCCGACCAATCGCAGCCACCGCGTCACGATCGAGACCGATGCGCCGGAGATTCTCGCGCGCTGCCGCGCCGACGAGATCGACGCCGTCGTGCTGGTGCCGAACTGTCCGGTGTGCCACCAGACCGTGAGCCTGGTGGCACGGCATCTCGAAGCGAACGGCGTCGCAACCGTCGTCATGGGCTGCGCCAAGGACATCGTCGAGCACGCCGCCGCGCCGCGCTTCCTGTTCTCGGATTTTCCGCTGGGCAATTCCGCCGGCAAGCCGCACGACGCGGCCTCGCAGGCCTTCACGCTCGAGTTGGCTTTGCGTGTCCTCGAGAGTTCACCAGCCGCACGCACGACCGTGCAATCGCCTTTGCACTGGAGCGACGATCACGGCTGGAAGCGCGACTACAGCAATCCGGCCATGCTCGCGCCGGACGAGCTGGCGCGGCGGCGCGCCGAGTTCGATGCGCAGAAGGCGATCGCGCGGCAGGTTCGTGGAAAGCAGGTGTGAAAGCCACACTCGCGCGAAACTCGCCCGGGAATTTCTTCGGATAATGCTGATTGCGCTTGCCGTCCCGCTCCAGTTGCGCTTGAGTTCCCCCGGGTTTGAAGGGGGCAGTACCAAATGAGAGTTGTAGCGTTGGTGGCGCTGTGCGCCGCGCTGGGAGGCTGCGCGTCCGTAACGCGGGGTACAACCGAGACGATCAGTGTCGCGTCGACGCCGTCCGGGGCCGAAGCCACGATCGCCGGTCTCGAAGCGCCGATGACCTGCACGACGCCCTGCTCGTTCGTCGCCAAACGCAATGCCGACATCTCCGTCACCATCGAAAAACCGGGCTACGAGACCCAGATCATCCCGTTGACCAAGGACATCCCGGCGACCGGCGCGGCCGGCTTCGCCGGCAACATCCTGGCGGGCGGCCTGATCGGCATGGGTGTGGACGCAGCGACGGGCGCGGCGACCGACCACAAGCCGAACCCGGTGATCGTCACCTTGCAGCCGCGCATGGCGGCGCCGGCAGGCCGTCCGCAGCGGCCGCCGCGGCGGTCGGCCCCGCCGCCGGCACAACCGGAGGCCGGGACCTAGCGCCCGCCAAGCCTGTCAGCCAGCCGCCGATGGCGCCTCGCCGGGAGTGACCGTGTCGACCGGCAACGCAAACTGCTCGACCCGGTTGAGCGGCTTCTTGTTGAGCAGCAGCCGGGTGACGTCGGGGCGCGAATAGTGTCCCGCCGGATCGGCGGCATTCTTGGCGATGCCGATCATGCCCAAATCGATCTCGGCGATCAGCAGGCCTTCCTGCTCCGGCGGCAGCTTCTCGGCGAGCGAAGAGCCGTCCGGACCAAAGATCGCGGCGTGGCCGCCGCCGACATGCAGCAGCGCGTGCTTGTCGGGCCGGTCACACAGTTCGTCGATCATCGCCTGCGAGACGGTGGCGCACGGCGCCAGCACGAAGCACGAGCCCTCGACCGCATAGACGCGCGAGGCGGCGTTGTTGACCTCGGCGCCGAGCGCCGGCGCGAACGGATCGTACAGCGAGAAGCTCGGCCACGCCGCGACATGCACCTGCTCGTTCTGCGCGTACATCGCGTATTTCGACAGCGGCTGCAGATGCTCCCAGCAGCACAGCGCACCGATCCGGCCGATGTCAGGCCGGTCGTGCACGGCGAGATCGCTGCCGTCGCCCTCGCCATAGACGGTGCGCTCAGCATGGGTCGGCCGCAGCTTGCGGCGCCTGGCGATGGTCTCGCCGTCCGGGCCGATCAGCCATTGCGCGATGTACAGGCTGCCGCCGTCGCGCTCGGACAGTCCCAGCACGGCCGTGAGCCTGGCCTTGCGCACGACAGCCCGCAGCGCCTCGGCCTGCGGGCTGTCGTAGGCCAGCGAATTGTCGAAATAGCGCTGCACGAAGCCACGGCCGATGCACCAGGCCGGCGAGTCCATCCAGATGTGCCAGGGATAGCCGGGGATGAAGACCTCCGGAAACGCGATCAGCTTGGCGCCCTTGTCGGCCGCGTCCTCGATCAGGGCGATGGTCTTCTTGATCGAGGCGTCCAGGTCGAGCCAGGCCGGCGCCGCCTGCACCACCGCCACCTTGTATTTCGGATGTGCCAGTCCCATCGCTGCTGCTCCCTGATGCCCGTGCGCGGCGGTGGCGCCGCGACCGGGCCAACTATTGACGCCAGCCGGCTTTCGCGCTCGTCTCCCACGGAACGAAAATTCGACTACGGCCGAGGCGAAGACCCCGGCCGGGCCCGGAATTTGCTGCATTGCCACAGATCAAGCCGGCACAGGTGCAGGGGGAGACGGAGCGATGCCGATCCTGTTCACCACCGACGGAAGCCCGGACCACCGCCGGCTGGCGCGGTGGCAGGACATCGTCTGCGACGTCTATGTCGGGCTCGACTGTACGTCCGATCTCGGCAGCGCGTTTCGCGGCTCGGTGACCCACACCGCGTTGGGACGGGCTGTCTGCTCCGAGGTTGCCTCGGACCGGCAGCGCGTGCACCGGACCTCGCAGCGGATCTCCCGGGCGGATGCCGACTTCGTTCTCGTCGCATTCGGACGTGAGGGAATCGGCGGCGTCGTCCAGGATGGCCGCGACACCGTGATCCGGCCCGGCGAGTTCGCGATCTACGACACGACCCGCCCGTATGAGCTGCAGTTCGACGCCGCGTTCAAGCAGATCGTGTTCAAGCTCCCGCGCGAGATGCTGCAGCGCCGGATCGGCCCGACGGAGACCGTGACGGCGATCAGCTTCGGCCCCGACAGCCCGCTCCAGCCCCTTGCCCATGAGTTCATCGTCAGGCTCTGCGAACGCGCCGAGCACATCGGCCCCGAGCATGCCGAACCTCTGGCCAACCAGGCCGCCGACCTGCTCGCCATGACCTTGGCCGAGCGGCTGCGCGCACAACCCCTGCCCGCCTCGAGCCATCGCGCAACGCTGCTCTATCGGATCAAGGCGCACATCCGCACCCGACTATCCGACGCCGGCCTCTCACTGCCGGAGATCGCACGCGAGCTCGGGCTATCGACGCGCTACGTCAATGATCTGTTCTCGGACGAGGAGACGTCGTTCCAACGCTTCGTGCTGGCCGAGCGGCTCAAGCAGTGCCGGCGCGATCTCGGCTCGCCGATGCTGGCGCATCGTCAGATCAGCGAGATCGCGTTTTGCTGGGGCTTCAATGACCTCTCGCATTTCGGCCGCGTGTTCCGCGAGCAGTTCGGCCTGTCGCCACGCGAGTGGCGGCGCAGCGCCGTAAAGCGCTGAGCTGGCCGCAACGCGCCCGCCTCACGCGCCTCGTGGCGCTGTTCGCGCCCTCGGCTTGTGCGCGGTGGCGCCCTGCCGTCAGCGCGGCGGATCGGCGCGCAAGGCGTCGACCAGCCAGTCACGAAAGGCAAGCATGCCGGACGTCGGTTCTTTCGACTTCAACCAGGTCAGCCAATAAGAACCGGCGGCGACCCCAGCCGCAAACGGCCGGACCAGCCGACCCGTCTCGAGCTCGCAGTTGAACATGGCGATCGGAACCAGGCCAACGCCGACGCCGCGCGCGGCCGCTTCGGCCATCGCGACGGAGCTGTCGAAGATCGGCCCCTGGATCATCGGGCATGGAGCGCCCGCGACTGCAAACCATAATGGCCATTCCTCGGCGCGATACGACCGCAGGAGATTTTCGCCCGCGAGGTCCGACGGCGCGCGCAGACGACTCGCGACATCGGGATGACAGACGGGCGACAGCGGGGCAGACATCAGATGGATGGCCTCAGTGCCGTGCCAGGATCCGTCGCCGAAGCGAAGCGCGATGTCGAGCCCGTCTCCGGCGATATCGATGCGGTTGTTGTTGGTGAGGAGGCGCAGGTCGATATGGGGGTGCGCATCTCGAAAACCGTCGAGGCGTTGCAACAGCCATCCCGTTGCAAAGGTGCCGACACAGCCGACGGTCACGACCTCGCGGGTTCCCTTCGCTTCGATGCGATCGATCGCGCCGCTGATGCGACTGAACGCATCGTTGAGGACGGGAAACAGAGCCAGGGCTTCGTCAGTCAACGTGAGGCCACGCGGCAGGCGCCGGAACAGGTGAGCGCCCAACATCTGCTCGAGCTGTTTCACCTGGTGACTGATCGCGGTCTGCGTGACCCTGAGCTCCAAGCCTGCCTTGGTGAAGCTCAGATGCCGGGCGGATGCTTCGAAGGCCCGCAAGGCGTTCAAAGGGAGATGGCTGCGGATGGGCATGATGACCAAGTTCTGCTCATGGCTCGACGAATAAATGATCGTTTGTCAGTCGTCACCTCGTTCGGCAGGTTCGCGCAGTCACTGGAGAATGAACATGCTGACGAGACGGCATCTGGGTTTTGGAATCCTCGGGATGGCGGCTGCGGCGAGCGGGCTGCCATCACCTGCGGCGAAGGCGGCGGCCGACCGAAGGGCGCATCTGGAAGGGGAACTCGCCCGCATCGAGCGCGAGAGCCTCGGACGGCTCGGCATCGCCGTCCTCGACTCCGAAAGCGGGTTCGAGGCGGGCCTGCGCTCGGCCGAGCGCTTTCCGATGTGCAGCACGTTCAAGTGTCTGGCTTCCGCGGCTGTCCTGAAGCGCGCCGACGCCGGCGAACTGCATCTCGACACGCGCGTCCCGTTCGAGGCGAAGGATCTCGTAACATATTCGCCGGTGACCAAGGAGCACGTCGGCCGCGGCATGACACTCGCCGAGCTCTGCGAAGCTGCGCTCACCCAGAGCGACAACACCGCGGGAAATCTCCTGTTGCGGCAGATCGGCGGTCCTGCGGGTTTGACGCGTTTTGCCCGATCGATCGGCGACGAGATCAGCCGCCTGGACCGCTGGGAAATTGAGCTCAACGAGGCGCTGGCCGACGACCCTCGCGACACGACCAGTCCGGCCGCCATGCTACAGAACCTGCGCCGCGTGCTCCTTGGCGAGGTCTTGTCGACGAATATGCGCCAGCGATTGACGGACTGGATGATCGCCAACAAGACCGGCGACACTCGGCTTCGCGC
Source organism: Bradyrhizobium sp. SZCCHNS1050 (assembly GCF_032484785.1). Lineage (NCBI taxonomy): Bacteria > Pseudomonadati > Pseudomonadota > Alphaproteobacteria > Hyphomicrobiales > Nitrobacteraceae > Bradyrhizobium > Bradyrhizobium sp. SZCCHNS1050. The sequence goes on from NZ_JAUETR010000004.1 coordinate 148,933, forward strand.
CGGTGTGCCGCGTGACTGGCGCGTCGCCGACAAGACGGGCGCTGGGGACCGCGGCACGACCAACGACATCGGCATTCTCTGGCCCCCGGGCCGCAAACCGGTTCTGGTCACGGCCTATCTGACTGGTTCACAGGCGTCTCCCGAGGATCGCAACGCAACGATCGCGAAAGTCGCGCGGGCGGTTGCAGACGTCGTGATGGGACAGGCTGGGTAGTTCCAGCATCCGGCTTCCGAGCCCCTCCGGAAGCCGGACATCAGACCCAAGATGTTCGCCATGGCGGCGCAACGATTGGGCAGGCTAAGCTGCGGCCGGCCCACGTCATCGGAATGTGCGGCCGCTGCCGGGATCGATCCGATGCGCCGCTTTGCCATGAAGGCCCTGTTCTCCCTGCTGACCTTGCAGCGGGACGACGAGACACAGCTGCGCTGGGACCGGATCGTCCTGATCGGCTCGACCCTGGTGACGATCGGGCTGATCGCCCTATATGCCTATAGCAAGGCCGAGGGCCGCTGGTAGCCGGGCGCAAGACACGCGAGAACGAGTTCATGAGACGACGAATGGGGTCCGCCTGCCTGCTGCTGGCGTTCGCGTCGACCGCCAGCCATGCGCTGGACAGCGAGCAGAAGCGTGGAAAAGCGCTCTTGCAAAGCCTTTGCAGCCGATGCCATGCGGTAGGTCTCACAGGCGCCAGCCGGCACCCCGACGCGCCCCCGTTCAGGACCTTCGGTGACAGCAAGCTCTACGACGAGGATTTCGCCCAGCGGCTGCAGGCCGGCCTGTCGACCATTCACAAGGACATGCCGAGCTTCCAGTTCGATCGCGCCGAGGCGGAGGCCGCGGTCAATTACCTCAAGGCGATCCAGGTCCGCCCCAAACGGCGGTGACGCGCCGGCGCGCTCCGCTGGCGTGAAACGGGACTTGTACGGCCCGGTTGCCCGTTCCCGTTCATTGTCCGCGGCCCGGCTGCGACCGGAGCCCGCATGATGACGCCGACGACCACGGGTCTGCACGCCGACGGACTGCCGCTGCCGCAGCGCACCTGGGCGATCGTGACGATCGCCCTCGGCATCGTGCTGGCCGTGATCGACGGCGCCATCGCCAATGTGGCGCTGCCGACGATCGCCCGCGACCTCCATGCGAGTCCTGCTTTTTCGATCTGGATCGTCAACGGCTATCAGCTCGCGGTGACGATCTCGCTGCTGCCACTGGCCTCGCTCGGCGAGATCATCGGCTATCGGCGGGTCTATCTCGCCGGCCTCGTGCTGTTCACGGCTGCCTCCGCCTTCTGTGCGCTGGCCGACAGCCTGCTGCTGCTGACGCTCGCGCGCATCCTGCAGGGCTTTGGCGCCGCCGGCATCCTCAGCGTCAACTCGGCGCTGGTGCGTTTCACCTATCCGCACGCTCTGCTCGGCCGCGGCATCGGCATCAATGCGATGGTGGTCGCGGTCTCCGCCGCGCTCGGTCCGACCATCGCCGCCGGCATCCTCGCCGTCGGTAGCTGGCCGTGGCTGTTCGCGATCAACGTGCCGCTCGGCATCGTCACCTTCGTCTTCGGCTTCCGCTTCCTGCCGCATACGCCGCGCGCGCCGCACATGTTCGATTGGCAGAGCGCGGCGCTGAGCGCGGTCGCCTTCGGCTTCCTGATCGCCGCCGTGGACAGCCTCGGCCATGGCGAGGCGCTGGTGACCTGCGCGATCGAGTTCGTCGTCGCCGTCACGGCCGGCGTGTGGCTGGTCTGGCGCCAGACCCACATGGCCTCGCCGCTGCTGCCGGTCGACCTGCTGCGCATTCCGGTGTTCGCCCTGTCGATCGCGACCTCGATCTCGTCGTTCTGCGGCCAGATGCTCGCCTTCGTCGCGATCCCCTTCTATCTCGAAAGCCATTTCGGCTATTCGCCGGTGCAGATGGGCCTGCTGATCACGCCGTGGCCGATCGCGGTCGGCCTGACGGCGCCGATTGCGGGGCGGCTGGTCGAGCGCGTGCCGGCCGGGCTGCTCGGTGGCATCGGTCTCGTGATCTTCGCATGCGGGCTCGGTGCGCTCGGCCTGCTGCCGCGCGAGCCGTCGGCATGGGATGTCGTCTGGCGCATGGCGCTGGCCGGCTGCGGCTTCGGCCTGTTCCAGACGCCGAACAACCGCACCATGATCGCCGCTGCGCCACGCGAGCGCGCCGGCGGCGCCAGCGGCATGCTCGGCACGGCGCGCCTGCTCGGCCAGACCACGGGCGCCGCCCTGGTCGCGATGTTCCTCGCGATCGACGCGACCGACGGCACGCGGCTGTCGCTCTTGACCGGGGTCGGTTTCGCGCTGGTCGGCGCGTTCCTGAGCATGCTCAGGCTGTCGCCGGCCGGCGCGCGCGGCGCCGAGCGCGTCCGCGTCCAGGACGGCCAGCGGCTGAAGGGCGAGTCGTGACAGCGATGACGGACTGGACGATGCTGGCCCTGCTCGCCCTCGCCGCCTTCGGCTCGGGCATCGTCAATGCGCTGGCCGGCGGCGGCGCGTTCCTGACCTTCCCGACGCTGCTTGCCGCCGGCATTCCCGCGATTGACGCCAACGCTTCCAGCACCGTCGCGCTCTGCCCCGGCCAGTTCGTCAGCGCTTGGGCCTCCCGTGAGATCTTGAACGACGCAAAGGCGCCCTGGCGCCACGACCTCGTGCGGCTGTCGATCATCAGCCTGCTCGGTGGCACGCTCGGCGCCGTGCTGCTCTTGGTCACACCGTCGGCCGCCTTCAGCCGGCTGGTGCCCTGGCTGTTGCTGTTCGCCACGATCGTGTTTGCATTCGGCATGCGCTTTACGCCCAAGGATGGCGCGCGCTGGTTCGGGCCGCGGACCATCCAGGCGGTGCAGTTCGTGATCGCGATCTATGGCGGCTACTTCGGCGGCGGCATCGGCATCCTGATGCTGGCGGCCCTGGTGTTCTACGGCATGCGCGACATTCGCGCCATGAACGGCATGAAGGTGCTGCTCGCTGCGCTCATGAATATGACGGCCTCCGCCATCTTTGCGTTCTCAGGCCGCGTGCATTGGCTGGAGACGCTGACGATGATGGGCGCTGCCATGGTCGGCGGCTTCGTCGGCGCGCGGCTTGGCCAGATCATCCCGCCGGCCCATGTGCGCCGCTTCATCATTGCCGTCGGCTGCGGCCTGACGGTGTATTTCTTCGTCAAGCCGGCCTGAGCCGGACGTCGCATCAAAGAACCTCGCGTCAAACGAAAAAGGCCGGCGCGATGGCCGGCCTTTCGTAGTCATCTCGTAGCGTCAGGCCTACGCCTTGACCAGCGGTCCCTTCGGCGCCGGCCCCTTCGAGCCGCCGCCGGACTTCGGCTTGCGCTTGCGCGCGGCCGGAACTTCGGACTTCGGCGTGACCGGGCCCTCGACGAACTCGAAGCCGATCTTCTCCTCGACGCCGGATTCGTCCTTGACGAGAACGACACGGACGTGACCGCCGCCCTTCAGCTTGCCGAACAGCACCTCGTCGGCCAGCGGCTTCTTGATGTGCTCCTGGATCACACGACCCATCGGCCGCGCGCCCATCTGCTCGTCATAGCCGTGCTGGATCAGCCAGGCCTTGGCCGGTTCCGACAGCTCGATCGTGACGTCGCGGTCGGCGAGCTGGGCCTCGAGCTGCAGCACGAACTTCTCGACGACCATTCCGATCACCTCGACGTTGAGGTGCGCGAACGAGACGATGGAGTCGAGCCGATTGCGGAATTCCGGCGCGAACTGCCTGTTGATCGCCTCGTGGTCGTCACCTTCCCGCTTCGAGCGATGGAAGCCGAACGCCTGCTTGGCCATGTCGGCCGCGCCCGCATTCGTGGTCATGATCAGGATCACGTTGCGGAAGTTGACCTGCTTGCCGTTGTGGTCGGTGAGCCGGCCGTGATCCATGATCTGCAACAGCACATTGTACAGGTCCGGATGCGCCTTCTCGATCTCGTCCAGCAGCACCACGCAGTGCGGATGCTGGTCGACGCCATCGGTCAGGAGGCCGCCCTGGTCGAAGCCGACATAGCCAGGAGGCGCGCCGATCAGGCGCGACACCGTGTGCCGCTCCATGTACTCCGACATGTCGAAGCGCAGCAGCTCGACGCCCAGGGTCGAGGCGAGCTGCTTGGCGACCTCGGTCTTGCCGACGCCGGTCGGACCCGAGAACAGATAGCAGCCGATCGGCTTCTCCGGCTCGCGCAGGCCGGCACGGGCCAGCTTGATCGAGGCCGACAGCGAATCGATCGCCTTGTCCTGGCCGAACACCACGCGCTTGAGGGTCTGCTCGAGATGCTTGAGCACCTCGGCATCGTCCTTCGACACGCTCTTCGGCGGAATCCGCGCCATCGTGGCGATCGTGGTCTCGATCTCCTTGATGCCGATCGTCTTCTTGCGCTTGTTCTCGGCCAGCAGCATCTGCGCCGCGCCGGATTCGTCGATCACGTCGATCGCCTTGTCCGGCAGCTTGCGGTCATGGATGTAGCGCGACGACAACTGCACCGCGGCCTCGATGGCCTCGTTGGTGTATTTCAGCCGGTGATAGTCCTCGAAGTACGGCTTCAGCCCCTTCAGGATCGCGATCGCATCCTCGACCGACGGCTCGTTGACGTCGATCTTCTGGAACCGGCGCACCAGCGCGCGGTCCTTCTCGAAATGCTGGCGATACTCCTTGTAGGTCGTCGAGCCCATGCAGCGGATCGAGCCCGAGGCCAGCGCCGGCTTGAGCAGGTTGGACGCATCCATCGCGCCGCCCGACGTCGCACCGGCACCGATCACGGTGTGGATCTCGTCGATGAACAGGATCGCGTTAGGATGCGCCTCGAGTTCCTTGAGCACCTGCTTCAGGCGCTCCTCGAAGTCGCCGCGATAGCGCGTGCCCGCGAGCAAGGTGCCCATGTCGAGCGAGAACACGGTCGCGGCCGACAGCACCTCCGGAACCTCGCTGTCGACGATGCGCTTGGCGAGGCCCTCGGCGATCGCCGTCTTGCCGACGCCGGCTTCGCCGACGAACAGCGGGTTGTTCTTCTGGCGCCGGCACAGCACCTGGATGGCGCGGTTGATCTCGGAGTTTCGGCCGATCACCGGATCGATCTTGCCGTCACGCGCCTTCTTGTTGAGATTGACGCAATAGGTTTCCAGCGCCTCGCCCTTTTTCTTGGAGTCCTCGTTGCCCTTGGCTTCGGTCTCCTCGTCGACGCCGCGAACCGGGCGCGCTTCGGAGACACCAGGGCGCTTGGCGATGCCGTGGCTGATGTAGTTCACGGCATCGTAACGCGTCATGTCCTGCTCCTGCAGGAAGTACGCGGCGTGGCTCTCACGCTCGGCGAAGATCGCGATCAGCACGTTGGCGCCGGTGACCTCTTCGCGGCCCGACGACTGAACGTGGATCACGGCGCGCTGGATCACGCGCTGGAAACCTGCGGTCGGCTTGGCGTCGTCGCTGCCGTCCGTGACCAGATTTTCGAACTCGGTTTCGAGGTAGTTCACGAGACTGCCGCGCAGCTTGTCGAGGTCGACGCTGCATGCGCGCATCACGGCCGCTGCATCGGAGTCATCGATCAAGGACAGAAGGAGGTGTTCCAGTGTCGCGTATTGATGATGACGCTCGTTGGCGATCGCCAGCGCACGATGCAGGGATTGTTCAAGGCTTTGAGAAAAAGTCGGCATGCGCGTCCTCTGTGGCCCCTTGCCATCATGATCGCCGCCGCCCGGTCAGGCAACAACAACCTTCGTCAAATATAGTTATAACCGAGTGCGACAAAAGACCGGCCGAGCCGCTCGATTACGGGTTCACCGGATCGTCAATGCAAAACCCGTTCCGATTGCGGCAAATCCGGCGGCGACAACCGAACGGCGCACGCCGCCGAGCGGGGAGAGATAAGGACCAGAGCGGCCGTAATTCTTCGGACGAGAAGTGAAACCTGCCCGGATTGCGCTGACCTCGTCTGCAGCAATTTGCGGCTTTCGATGCCCTTCGTCCGATGCCGATTCGCGGTGATCAATCGCGCAGCGCCCCAGCCCCCGCCCCTGGCTTGCAGATGCGCGCGTCGGCGGCCCCCTTCGCGGAGGGAGCCGGCTATTTCTTCTCCATCACACACTGCAACGGGTGCTGGTGCTTGCGGGCGAAGTCCATCACCTGCGTCACCTTGGTCTCGGCGATCTCGTAGGTGAAGACGCCGCACTCCCCGATGCCGTGATGATGCACGTGGAGCATGATCTTGGTCGCGGCCTCGACGTCCTTGTTGAAGAACTTCTCCAGGACGTGAACGACGAATTCCATCGGCGTGTAATCGTCGTTCAGGATCAGGACGCGGTAGAGGTTGGGGCGCTTGGTCTTCGGCTTGACCTTGGTGATCACGGACGTGACCGGGCCACCGGTGCCACCGGACTTGTTGTCGTTATTGCTCATCCTGGGCGCGGATCGGTTCAATCTGGAAGTTGGCTGCGACATCTTGCACGCGTTAGATATGGCTGCGAGGCTCCCAATAAAGAGTTTCCCTCGGCGGGTTGCTCTCAATAAGGGGTGCCCCCCGACCTGTCCCCTGCCGGGCCGCTTTCCGCCACCCGGTCCTGCTTTCCAGATCGCCTGTCCCAGCCGACCGGTCCGGTCGGACCGACACCGGGAATATGGGTCAGCGCCCGGTTTGCCGCAAGCGCAGGCCCGGGACGGACCGACGCTCCGGCAGGACCGATTCCCTGCCCCGGCGATGAGGCGCAAGGTTAATCAAACCGGTCGCATTTTACAAAGCCCATTCAGCGGGCATTGACAGGGAACCAGCCCGGTTGCGGGCGCGGCGCCACGCTGCGGGCATTGGCCCGGTGTTTCGCGGTTTCGATTTACCCGTCCTTGACGAAGCCGAACCGAAAACACCTGCAGAAAACCATAATTGGTGAGCGACATGACCGATGTCTCCTTCATTCGACTCTGCCGCCGCGCCGTCCGACGGTTCGCCTGCGACCGCGGTGGCAATATCTCCATGCTGTTCGCCATCGCGCTCGTCCCCATCCTGGCCTTCGTCGGGGCAGGCGTCGACTACAGCCGGCTGAACGCCGCGCGGTCGTCGATGCAGGCGGCGCTCGACTCCACCTCGCTGATGCTGTCGCGCGACCTGGCGCAGGGCACGATCAGCGCAGCCGACATCGGAACCAAGGCAAGCGCCTATTTCAAGGCGCTCTACACCAGCACGGACGCACAGAACGTCACCGTGACGGCCAGCTATACCGCCTCGACCAGCTCGTCGGCCTCCAACATCCAATTGTCGGCCAACGGTCAGATCGTCACCCAGTTCATGAAGATTGCCGGCTTTCCGACCATGGACTTCGGCGCCAAAACGACATCGACCTGGGGCGACGTGAAGATGCGGGTGGCGCTCGCGCTCGACAATACCGGCTCGATGGCATCCAGCGGCAAGATGTCCGCGCTGCAGAACGCCGTGGCCGGCAGCGGCGGGCTGATCGACCAGCTCAGCGCGCTGGCCAAGACCCCGGGCGACGTCTACATCTCGGTCGTTCCATTCGCCAAGGTCGTGAACGTCGGCGCCAGCAACTACGCCAAGGACTGGATCGACTGGACCGACTGGCAGAATCCGCCCACGATCCAGCCTGCCAATGGCTCCTATCAGGCCGCAATCCCGAACGGCAGCTACACGCAATCGCAATGGGACATGGTGGGACCGGGATCCTCCTGTCCGTTCAAGTCCGGCAACGGCTTTCCCTACTTCTCCTGCACCAGCGACCCGGCGACCGGGAGTTCGAGCGCCTCGCGGATTCCGACGAGTGGGAGCTACACGGGCTACATCTGCCCGGGCTACGATTCCGCCTCGCACAGCTATTACAACGGCTGCTGGAACAGCGTTCAGACCAGCACGCGGGTGAACTGGTGCACCGGCAGCTATTGCAGTTGCCCGACCAGCGGCAGCAATCTTCCGAACAACACGTGTAGTTGCACGGGAAGCGGATCCAGCACGGTGTGCAAGGTCAACACCTTCACCCACACCTGGGTCGCCAACACCAAGAGCACCTGGACCGGATGCGTCGCCGACCGCACCCAGCCGAACGACGCAAATGCCGTGTCACCGGCGACCTCCGACGTGACGACGCTGTTCCCGGCCAACCAGCACATGGAGAACAACATCCAGTACTGCAGCAGCACGGCCTCCACGAAACTCGCGGAAATCGTGCCGCTCAGCTACAACTGGAGCTCGCTGAAGAGCGCGGTCAACGCCATGCAGCCGACCGGCGGCACCAACCAGGCGATCGGACTTGCCTGGGCCGTGCAGTCGCTGATTCCAAACGGCGTGCTGGGCGCGCCGGCGGAGGACGTCAACACCACCTATAACCGTGTCATCATCCTGCTGTCGGACGGCCTGAACACCGAGGACCGCTGGCCCGAATACGGCAACGGCTCGTCGCAAGCCTCGGGCAACCCGATCGACGCGCGCCAGGCCCTGCTCTGCTCGAACCTGAAGAACACCAAGGATTCGAAGGGCAACGCGATGTACACGATCTACACGATCCAGGTGAACACGAGCTCGCCCGCCGATCCGACCTCGGCCGTGCTGCAGAACTGCGCCAGCAGTCCCGACAAGTTCTACATGCTGACGAGCTCGAGCCAGATCGTGACCACGTTCAACTCGATCGGCACCGCATTGTCGAAGCTGCGCGTCGCCAAATAACAGAAGCGCCGGGCACCGACAGCGCTCCACCTTCAGCCAACAAAAAAGCCCGGCGCAAGCCGGGCTTTGTGCTCCCTGCGGGCGCGAACGGTCAGTGCGCGGCCGGCGGGGTGAACTTGGCAGCGATGCCTTCCAGCGGCTTGAACGCCTGCTTGGCGAGATCCGAATACAGCCCGGCGATCTTCTGCGAATCGGCGACGAAGGTCTCGTAGGCCGACTTGGCGAACTCGGTCTGCACCTCGAGCACCTTGTCGAACGACTTCACGCCCTGGAGCTTCTCGACGAACGACTTGGTGTCCTCGAACGACTTCTTGGTGTAGTCGCCATACGCGGTGGCGATGGCCTGAAGGCCGTTCTGCACGGTGGTCGCGGAGTTCACGACGGTCTCGAACTGCTCTTTGCCGTAGTTCTGAAAGTCTTCAACCTTAAACATGTGGCATTCCTTTCCCTGATTTTGAGCGCCCTCAGGGAAGCCCCGGCTCCCTGACGCATTCATAATATAGTGCAGCGCACAAAAAAATCAAGAATCTTGTGCAATGCACCATCCCGGGCATTGCGGTCTCGACGCACCGTCGGACGCCCCAAGCCGGGGCAGTTCGGCAGAAATACCAGCCATCGCCGCAAGGTTTCTTTAATCCTTTGGCAACTCGACCGTCCTAACCTCTCCGGTGGTCCCGGCCAGCGTCGGCCGAACCGTAAAGCTGTTCTAAAACAGCGTCTTAACAAAACCTCAGTTCGAGGCCTTCGATGCTTGGCAGCGTCACGGCGCGATCGGGAGGTCCGACAGGCACGGTTACGGGGGCGTTCGGCACAATTTCGCCTTACGAGCCGGTGATCACGTCAGAAATTGGACGGGGATTTCATGCTTCGCAAAAAAATGGCTTCCTCGCGCCTGTTGCGAGTTGGCGTCTACGGACTGATCACCCTCGCGACGGCAGCAGTGGTCACGGTCGACAGCGCGGAGGCGCGTCGGCGCCATCGGCAGCATCACGCGCGTCACTCCCCCCATAATGACGAGGGCAGCTACAGCCCGGCGTTCGCGTCGATCGTCGTCGACGGCAATTCCGGCGCGACGCTGACGGCGACCAATCCCGACGCCTTGCGGCACCCCGCCTCGCTCACCAAGATCATGACGCTCTATTTGCTGTTCGAGCGGCTCGATTCCGGCAAGATGAAGCTCGATACCGAGATGCCGGTGTCCGAGCACGCCTCCGAGCAGTCGCCGACCAAGCTCGGCTTGCGCCCCGGCCAGAGCATCCGCGTCGAGGACGCGATCAAGGGCCTCGTGACGCGCTCGGCCAACGACGCCGCCGTGGTCATCGCCGAAGCGATCGGCGGCGACGAGGACGAGTTCGCCAAGATGATGACGCGCAAGGCGCGCTCGCTCGGCATGAGCCGCACCACCTATGTGAACGCCTCCGGCCTCCCCGCCGACGCGCAGATCACGACGGCGCGTGACCAGTCGATCCTCGGCCGCGCGATCCAGGACCGCTTCCCGCGGTACTACCGCTACTTCTCGACGGTGGTGTTCAATTATCGCGGCCAGTCGATCCGCAACCACAATCATCTGCTCGGCAATGTCGAGGGCATCGACGGCATCAAGACCGGCTACACCCGCGCCTCCGGCTTCAACATCGTGACCTCGCTGCGCCGCGGCAACCGCCATCTGATCGGCGTCGTACTCGGCGGCCGCAGCGGCGGCTCGCGTGACGCCATCATGCGCAACCTGCTCGCCGAAAATCTCGACAAGGGCGCGACCCGGCGCACCGTGGCGGCGATCGGCGAGCGCGGCGGCTCCGACAGCGGCGATGCCGATCAGGGCACGATGCAGCTCGCCTCGGCGGCGCCGGAGACGCCGGCCCCGAGCCGCGCCTCCAAGATCATCTCAACCCTCTCGGAAGCCACCGCGGCCCTGCCGCCGGCGGCACCGAGAGAGGCCAAGGTCGAGCCGGCGCCGATGACCTCCGGCGTGATCCAGAGCCAGCCGATGTCGATCGTTCCCGGCTCGACCGAGCCGATGAAGCCGGTCAAGGTCAGGACGGTCCAGGTCAAGGCCGGCGCGGTCAAGCTCGCGACCGCCGCGCCGCAGCCGGCCGCCCCTGCTCCCGCACCCTTCGCTCAGCGTGTCGAGGCCATCGAGCCGGCGCCGCCGATCGCCCGTACCGAGGCCCCCCGTCCCGACATGCCGCCGCAGCCGCCGGGCCATGGCACCGGCAACGGCATTCTCGGCGTGCTGCCCGCCTCCAGCCTGCCGGCAGGCTCGTCGCAGGCCATGGCCTATGCGGCGCCTCCGGCCCAGCCGGCGCCGACGCAGATCGCCTCCGCGAGCGCTGCGCCGGAGCTTCCGAGCAAGCCTTCCGTCACGCGCAGCGGCTGGATCATCCAGGTCGGAGCGCTGGACAACGAGGCCGAGGCCCAGAAGCGGATCGAGGCGGCCCGCAGCTCGGCACAAGGTCTCCTCAGCAAGGCCGATCCCTTCACCGAGACGGTTGCGAAGGGCGACAAGACCCTCATCCGCGCCCGCTTCGCCGGGCTCGATCGTGATCAGGCCGAGGCCGTCTGCAAGAAGCTGAAGCGCGCCGACATCTCCTGCATGACCGTGCACAACTAACGCCGGCACTGATCCTGTTCCGATGAGGCCCGCGCGACACAGCGCGGGCCTTTTCGTTTGCGGACCACGCGATCGACGGCGGGACGCACGGGTGCAAACCACTCGTCAAGGATTTCCCGCTAGAACTTTTTCACCATGACGAACGATCGTGCCTGGCAAGGGCGAGAGCCGCCGGCGTCGACAAAGTTGCGTTGAAAGCGGGTTCGGTGTTGTGGCGTTGGTGGCGTTGCCGGAGTTAGCCGTGATGCGTACGAAGCAGAGTATCCTTGGCCTCGTTCACCCGGGCGGCGAGGTACGTCGACCCCCCTTGGTCGGGATGCAGTTTCTTCATGAGCGCGCGGTGGGCACGCCCGATCTCGTCTCGCCCCGCGCCCGGCTGCAGGCCAAGGATCTGATAGGCCTCCTCTTCCGTCATTTTGGAGCTCGACGCCGCGCGGCCCTGCCGCCCTGCCGCATCGCCCTGCGCGTGCTGACGCCAAGCGGGAAACCGGCGGTCCAGATAAGTTTCAAGTAGAGCGACGCTGTCGGCATCGAGGCTCGGCGTCATCGCGGCGAGCTGCGCCAGATCGAACTCGTCCAGCGACCGGCCGGCATGGGCGCCGGCGACAAAGCGGCCCTGCATCTGCCCGCTGTCATGATCGAGCACCATCTCGATGAAATGCGAGCGCACCCGCGAGCTCTGACCGGACGAGCGCTGCCCACCCAGCCCGAACATGCTGCCGAAATTGCCGAGACCACCGGGTGACCAGCCGAGCAGCCCCGCCCCGAACAACCCGATCGGGATCGCCACCACCAGCTCGCCGCGGAGGCCGGTGAAGGCTGCCACCGCAAGGCAGCCGATACCGCCGGCAACCTTGATCGCGCGCGCCAGCGCCGCCGGATTCGCGTTCCGGAACATCTGCAGCAACAGATAAAGGGTGATGACGGCGACGGCGCCAGCGATCAGTGTCATGGCCCGAATATAGGGCGTGCCGGGACAAAAAGCATGATCGGCTGCGTCCGCGACCGGCAGGCTCGAGCCGCTGCGCCGGGCTTGACGTTGGCGGCCGCCGAAATCGATCTCTACTTCATCTGCCCGATCAGGCGTGCCGCGCCCGCTTCGGAGCCGGCCAGCCGGAGCAGCGCCGCGCGGCCACCCGCCGCGTAGGCCGCGGCGGCGCGCAGAAGGTCGCGCAACTGCGCGGATGCGCCGGGATCGAAGCGGCACCATGCTCCCCCCGACAGCCGCGCCATCTCGCGAAACGCCTGCTCGGCCGCGGGCTCATGGCCCTCCTGGAACATGAACAGCGGGACCTTCAGCAGCCCGAGCTCGCCGGCCTTTGCGCAGAGCACGTCGACATTCTCCTCCATCGCGTCGCCAACGAACACGACGGCGCGGATTCCGGATGCTGTCGCATGGCGCCGCGCCTCGGCAAGAACCTTGCCGATCTGGGTCTGGCCGCCGCGGCAATCGATCTTGCCCATCAGCCGGGCGAGCTCAGCGCTGTCGGAGATCCAGCCAGTGGCGCGGCATTCATCGAAGCCACGATAGTACACCAACCGGATATCGAGGCTGCCGAGTGCGGCGGCCTCGCGAAACATGTCGGCCTGCAGGGCACAGGCCATGTCCCAGGTTGGCTGGCGGCTCAGGGTCGCATCAAGCGCAAAGACGAGACGACCTCTGGTCCCCTGAGCTGCTGGAGCCACGGCCTTGGCCTGCGCAACGAACGCCGCAATGGCGTCTGCGGTGGAGCGCTCATTGTCGGGCAACCGCTGCTGGCGCGATCCCTCTTCGGCCGAGGTCAACGGGGCAGAACCGGGCTTCGAACGATCATCGACCATGCACGCACCTTGCTCGGACGCGCATCATGTGGGCAGGCGGACGGACGGCTTCAACGACGGCAACGCATCTACCCGCCGACGTGGCAGGCAAGGATCAGGCGAGGCTGGCGCGCGCCCCGGCGGCTTGCGCGCTCAATGCGTCAGCGGCTTGGCCGGCGTCGCGGTCTTGCCAACCGGCGCATAAGGCGCGACGGGACCCGGATCGAGCAACGGGGTCTTGGTCTCGACCGGCCCGATGTCGCTGGTGCTGTCGCTATCGGCGAGGAACTTGTCCAGCATGGCCTGGATCGACGACTTGGCGTCGTCAGGTCCGGTGTCGCGCATGTCGTTGTGCTGGAAGTCCGTCTTGACGACGGTGATGCCTTCCTTCTCGCAGATGTCGTCGCTCGGGATCACGCCGGGATCGGTCTTGAATTGCGGGTCCTTCGAGCGGAACGACAGGATCTTGAACTTGCCGTCGGTGACGAACGGGACGCGGAGGTTGTCGAGCGTGACGACCTTCCGGACGTCTTCGGGATACTGCTTGGCGAAATACATCGAGATGTCGCCGCCCATCGAATGACCAACCATCGTCAGATGATCATAGTCGGCATTCGGCTGCACCTGGTGCATCTGCTCGACGGCGAACCGGATGTTGGCGACACCGCGCTGGATCTGCGGCAGCCGGCCGACATAGGGCTCGCCGACCTTCGTCACCATCGGCGCATCGGTCGGCAGGTCGTGCTGGATGCTGACCGCCATGTAGCCGCGCGCAGCAAATACGTTGGCCAGGAACGAGTACTCGGTGAACTTGACGGTGTTGCCGTGATTGAGGATCGCGACCGGCAGCTTGATCATGCCGGCTTCGGCCTGCATCTCCTTGTCGCGCCGGACGGCCACGGCGACCTCGACCAGCCGGTTGTCGCGCGAGGCGTCATAGAACCTGATGGTCTCGTGCCGGATAGCCCACTTGCTCGCGGTGAAGTAGCCGACCGCCGCCAGCACGCTGACAGACACAAGAACGGTTATTCCACGCTTCATGTTTGTCCCTCGGGAGCACAATCAAAGGTAGTTTTGAACCTGTAAGACTCTCGCGACCCGTTCTGTTTAATATATGTAACGGCGCTGTGACAGGAAGACCAAATGTTGTGTATCCGTCGCCCGTTCGTTGTGCGCCGCACCTAGTTGCTGTGCAGCATAGCTGGGTTCCGCCGCCCGTCTCTTGCGACTTGAGCCCTGAACGTCAGGTTCAAATCAGTCATGAATTTGACGGTAATCTAGCGAAATTGGCGGCTGCGGCGTTGACCTGAGACAAATCTTCCTCCGTCCGCCCCCAAACAGGCCGGGCGCGCCGTTACCCGCCACCGCTGTCCGCAGATTGTTTAACCAAGCCGGGCGCACGTTCAACGCGCACAATGTCTCAGGCGAGGTCTCGCCCGAATGCGGACGGTATTCAGGCGCTGATGATGTCGTGCAGGTCGAGTGGCTTGTCGACCTGGGCGAACCATTCGGCGCGGTTCGCGGCGCGGCGGCGGCCGCGCTCGTCCAGCGGCAGCTTGAGCTGGCGCAGCAGGCTGGTGACCTCCTCCCGGGCCGTGACGTGGCCGAGATTGGGGCGGGTGCCCAGGGTCGCCTCGTCGATGTCGTCGAGCGCGGTCAGTCCGCGCGGGAAGAACTCACGGTAGACGACGCGTTCGGCAAAGCCGTCGATGGCGCGAAAGCCGAGCCGCAGCGACAGGTCCTTGAGGCCGTCGGCGACCAGTTGCTTGTTGCGGGAGCCGAGCATCGACAGCCGGTTGCGGACCACGATCCAGTCGGTCATCGCACCGTCCACCTGGCGGCGCTTGCGCCGGACGTCACGCACCATCTCCGCATAGTGGCTCTCGCCGGTCACGGCATAGGTCGCGGGATCGACCGTTCCCAGCACGTCGAAGTCGAGGAAGCTGTCGTTGATCGGCGTGACCAGCGTATCCGCCATCGAATGCGCCAGGCGCATCAGGTAGCTGTCGTTGCCGGGCGTATCGATGACGATGAAATCGAACGAGCGTTCGACGGCGCTCACGGCCTCCATGAACTGCTGGAACTCGGTGTTCTCGTTCTCGTCGATCTGCAACGTCCGGCCGAGCTGGATGCAGTAGTGCGTCGGCAGTTCGAGGCGCAGTCCGGTGCGGCGCGCCCAGGCGCTCCGGTTGTTGATGTAATGGGTGAAGCTCTGCTGGCGGCAATCGAGATCGATCGTGGCGACACGCTGGCCGGCCTTCAGGAGTGCCACGGCAATGTGCAGGGCGGTGGTCGACTTGCCCGACCCGCCCTTCTCGTTTCCAAGCACAACCACGTGGGCCGAGCCCGATTGTCCTTGGCTAGTTTGCACCAGCATGTTGTCGACCTCTTACGATCATCTTCGAGTCACGGTCGTCTGCGGTCAAGTGAAATGCATCGTCATCGTGAATCCCACGGGGGACGCATCCTCCGCTACTACTTGACGCGCGCGTTTACCAACTCCGCATCGGACGCGGAGACGTGCTAACAGGCGTATTCAAGTATGCTGAGCGGCGTGTCGCGTTCTTGTTAAGGGCAGTCGCCCGAGCGTCAAGGCCGAACAGTGCAACCGCAATTTTTCGCTGTGAGATCGAGCAAAAATGTCACGAAGCCCGCGCGTCGCCCGCACCGTTTCCGCCCTCCGCCGCGAGCTCGACAGCTTGCGCGCGAGAAAAGCCAGCATCGCGCTCGTGCCGACCATGGGCGCCCTGCATGAAGGGCACATCTCGCTGGTCCGGCTGGCGAAGCGCCGCGCCGACAAGGTGGTCGTCTCGATCTTCGTCAACCCGACTCAGTTCGCGCCGACGGAGGATTTCGGGTCCTACCCCCGGACCTGGAAGGAGGATGTCGCGAAACTCGCGGCCGAGCGCGTCGATCTGATCTGGCATCCCGACGCGAAGGCGATGTATCCGGACGGCTTCGCGACGCGGATCGTGCCGGAGGGCGCGGCATTGGCCGGGCTGGAGGATCGCTTCCGTCCGCATTTCTTCGGCGGGGTCGCGACCGTGGTCGCCAAGCTGTTCACGCAATGCCGGCCGGACGTCGCGATCTTCGGCGAGAAGGACTATCAGCAGCTCCGCGTCGTCGCCCAGATGGCGCGCGACCTCGATCTCGGCGTCCGTGTCGTCGGATCCCGTACGGTGCGCGAACGCGACGGACTCGCGATGTCGTCGCGCAATGTCTACCTCACGGCAGACGAGCGGCGGGCGGCGCCGACGCTGCACCGTGTCCTGAAGGAGCTGGCGGCCCGGCTGCGCGCCGGCGACGACATGCAGGCGGCCATTGGGGATGGCGCCGCCGCGATCACCGAAGCCGGCTTTGCCTTGGACTATCTCGAGGTCCGCGACGCCGAGACGCTGGCGCCCATCGCCCCGAACGAGTCAGGACCGAAACGCATCCTGGTCGCGGCCAAGATCGGAACCACGCGACTGATCGACAATATCGCCGCGTGAGCCGCCGGGAGACCAGCCGTCCGCCAACACCGTGAGCGCGCCCTCGCCCGCAAGGCAGAGGCAAGGACAACTGACGCCGCGTCGAGCGTACGCCCGGCCCTTGCGAGCGAGGCTGACTTCCGCCTCGCGTGAGATGCTCACGCGCAACACCACCGGCTCATCAAAGTGCTACAGCAGGCCGAGATCGCGCAGCTCGCGGCGCAGCGGCTCGGGCATGGCTTCGACGCCCGCCGCACCGGACTTGCCGAGATCGGCCGGCGCATCCTCGGCCGTCAGATAGCGCCAGCCCTGGAACGGACGCATCGGCCGCGGCGACACCGCGATCACCTTCGGCTGCATGATGATGCGGCACCGCCCGATGCCGTCGCCGTCGCGGAACGGCTCGATGCCGACGATCTTCTCGCGCGCGGCGACCTCACCGCGAATCACCCAATACAGCGAGCCGCCGGCGAGGATGTCCTCGACCCGTTTCGGCGTCATCCGCGTGACATGGACGTGCTGCTGCGGCAGGCCCTTCTTCTTGGCCGCGAGCATGCGCTCGGCGATCCACTCCTTCAGCTCTTTCACGGACTCGCAGCCGACGGCGAGCTTGATCAGGTGCAGAGGCATGATGGCGGTTCGACCAGCGGGATCTATTCGTTGTTGGCGGCCGGCTCGGCGGCCTCAGGCGCCGCTTGAGGCGCCGCAGCGGCCGGCTTCGGCTTCGGCGCGGCCTTCTTGGCCGCCGGCGGCGC
This sequence comes from Bradyrhizobium sp. SZCCHNS1050, assembly GCF_032484785.1. NCBI lineage: Bacteria > Pseudomonadati > Pseudomonadota > Alphaproteobacteria > Hyphomicrobiales > Nitrobacteraceae > Bradyrhizobium > Bradyrhizobium sp. SZCCHNS1050. Next base: position 166,231 of record NZ_JAUETR010000004.1, read on the forward strand.
CTGGGCGTGGCTGGCAGCCACGGTCGGTGGGGCTGCGGGCGGCGCAAGCTGCGTCGGCGGTTTCGGCGCGGCGGCTGCCGGGGCGACCGAGCGCGTCGAGGCCGTCGGCTCGGGATTCATGATGCTGACCGGCGGGGTGTTCGCCGAGCTGGGAAATTCGGCGGTCGTCGGCTTGCCGTTCGGCGCCGACGGCGCCAGCCCTGGAGGCGCCAATCCCGCAAAGGTCCCAGCGGCCGGTTGGCCCGGCGCCGCATTCCACTGCGAGGCGTAGCGCGTCACCAGCCCCTCATAGGTCCGCCCTTCCATGTTGTTCATCAGTTGCTGGCGATCACCCACGGCACGGAACATCACGCAATCGCTCGGCGTGCAGCGGTCGCGTGTCAGCAGCACATAGGCCATCAGGCCATAACGATCGCGCTCGACGGCGCGGCGCAGCGCCAGCAGCTCCGCGGTCATCACCTTGTTGGCGCTGGCGACGTCGCCCACCTGGGACAGCCGGCTCAGCATGCCCGCCGCATAACTGACGGCCGCGGCGGTCATCTCGGCCGATCCGAACAGGCTCTTCTCGCAATTCGCGAGCACCAGATCGCCGGCGAGATCATCCACGCAGGCCAGGGCGGGTGCCGAGAGGCCGACGGAGGCGGTCACCGCAGGATCGCCATTGGCGCCACGCGGGGTCGCATCCTGGCTCCGCATCATCGACGCCACCGCAATCCCGACCGCCAGCAGCGTGATCACCGTCAGCGCGCCGTTGGCGACCGATTTCTCGGCCCTGAGCAGCGTCATCAGCACGACCAGTGCAAAGAAACCCGCCGCGGCAACGGTGAGCCACATCGGGAACGCCGGTGAGTTCAAGAGCTGATCCAACGAGGAAGGCCAGGTCGAGTTCATGCGCGCTTGTTCCTGACGCGGGCCAGCGAAAACGGCCCCGATGGCGTCCCTACATGGGACGGCCGTGAAACGATCATCAAATTCAAATGATCACCCGATCGATTGCGGCCCCACCAAGACAATAAGACGATTCCATACGCCTGCGGGCGCCGGATGGTGTGGAGCTACCCGCTATCCCCAAAGGGATCGCGCAGCAATCGTCATCGCCTCGCGCCACGGCTCCCGAACGCGTGGCAACTCCCCCTCTCGCTTCGGCCATGTCTCCGGCGGCCGCGTCCGCCGACGCGGCACGTCATCTTCAAGACAAGGCCAATTGGCTCTCTCTGGCAACCCGCTCGAAGGCTTCCGTCGAGCTTTTGATCCGATACTGGCAGTCGTCGTCTTCCGTCGGAAGCTGGCGGATGATCTCGTAGGTGCCTGTGGCGGCCGGACGCGAGACGTTGCTCGCGGTGAAATAGACGGTCGCCCCAATGGGGAACTTGTGTTTCAACGCCCTCTCCTGCTCGCATGCCGGCAAGAGCCCCTGGTCCCGCTGCCCGGGCCGGCGTGTCTTTATAAATATCGCCCTTATATCACGCCGCCGCCCGCCCTGACCAGCGACCTCACGACATGGCAAACGCGGAGATTGCGAGAGTCTTCAACGGGATGGGCCCGCAAACGGTATTCTTGGACGAGCGGCTCGGGGTTCGCTCGTCCACCACGGACCAAATCGCGAACGGACGAGGCCGCTCAGATGTTCTCGACCCGCTCGATGACCCAGTCCTCCGCGAGGCCGTCCTTCACCCAGGCCGCGAAGGCCGGCATCGCCATCATCATGTCCATGTAGGCGCGGGTTTCGGCGGCGACCGGAATGGCGAAACTGTGGAAGCGCGTGACCACCGGCGCGAACATGGCGTCGGCGGCGCCGAAGCGGCCGAACAGGAACGGCCCGCCATGGCCGTAGCGGGCACGGCAGTCGCGCCAGATGTCCTCGATCCGGGCGATGTTGGCCTTGGCATCGGCAGACAGCTCCACCGGCCGCACCGGCCGGTGCAGGTTCATCGGGCATTCGTTGCGCAAGGCCGGAAAGCCGGAGTGCATCTCCGCGCAGACGGATCGGGCATGGGCGCGCGCAGCGGCATCGGCGGGCCACAGCCCCGCCTGCGGGAAGCGCTCGGCGAGATATTCGATGATCGCGAGCGAATCCCACACGCTGATCGCGCCATCGATCAGGATCGGCACCTTGCCGGCCGGGGAATGCTCAAGGATGCGCGCCTTGTCGGCGGGATCGGCGGTGTAGAGCGGGATCACGATCTCATCGAAGGCGATGTCGCAGCCGCGCAGCGCCAGCCACGGCCGCATCGACCATGAGGAATAGTTCTTGTTGCCGATCACCAGCTTCAGCGTCATGTCGCACCGTCTCCGTGTTGGGCGTGGACGGCCCGCGCAGCCGCGCCGTCGACGCTCATGCTATGGGCGACGCATACAGGATGATCGGCCGCTGCGTCGACACACAAGCGCTACGCCCCAGACCACGCGCCCGTCACCGTGCCGTCGCCGGCCGCAGGGCAGATCAGCGGGCGAAATCCTGCGGCGTGAACGACATCTCGATCACCTTCCACTCGTTGTAGCGATCGGGAGGCAACATCGCGTAGGGCTGGCAGGCATTCAACGCCTGGACCGCGCTCTCCTTGAGCTGGATCGCCTTGGAGGCTGCGACGACCTCTATCACCTCCGGCTCCGTCGCCAGCCGTCCATCCGGTGTCATGCCGAAGCGCAGCCTGATGAGCACGTTGTCCGACAGCGACAGCGACGCCGGCAGCCGCGCGCAGCTCCTGACCTTCTGCCGCAGGGCCGCTTCCAGATTGGCGGCGAGGTTCGTCGTCGCGGTCGGTCCGGCGTCCTTGCCGTCCTCCGGGCCGCCGGGACGCGGCAACGGTGACAGCGGCTCGGGGAGACCGAGCATGACCCCATACTTCACCGTGAGATCCGGTTCGGGAGGCACATAGGTCGGCGCGGGTGGCGGCGCCGGCTTGACGGCGGATTTGCTCTCCGCCTTTGCGGCCGTCTTCACCGCCTTGGGCGATGCAGCCTGCACTGGCTGTTTCGCCGCCGGCGCAGGCTGCATCGGAGGATTGGGGGTCTCCCTGGCGTCCTGCGGGGGACTGGGCGGTGGCGGTGCGGCGGCCGCGGGCAAGGCGCTCGGGTCCGGCTGCGGCAGCACCAGATCCGGCGTCGGGGATGGCGATGGCGTGGCGACCGGCTCGGGCGTCTTCTGCGGCTCGTCAGCGTCGACGATGTTGACCTCGATCTCGTCGCTCTTGGGCAGCTCGTAAGGCCGGACCGAGGTCGAGACCACGACCCCACCGGCGATCAGGAGATGCGCGAGCACGGACGCGGCGATGCCCCAACGGATGAACTGCCAACGTTCCATGCTGCTTCACTACGCCCGCGCATGAGCGAAGGCGCGCGGTGCGCCATCGCTCTGATCATCGGCAGGGAATGCGGCAGCCGCCGTCGTGCGGCCCGCCGGCCGCTCCCTGTCATGTCAGGCTGTAGCACAAATGCGCGGGCGCCGCCCTCAATCCCATTTCGGCGCAAAGGCGAAGTTGGTCATCCGTCCTTCGGGGCTGCCCATCGCGAAGATGTCGGCCATGTCCTGCTCCGAGAGCTCGAAATCGAACACGTCGAGGTTCTCGGACAGCCGTTCGACCTTGGAGGTCCGCGGGATCGCCACGACGTTCTGCTGCACCAGCCAGCGCAGGCAGATCTGCGCCGGGCTCTTGCCATGGGCGCGGCCGATCCGCGTCAAGGTCGGATCGTTCTTGATCTTGCCCTTGGCGATCGGGCTGTAGGCGACGAGCGCGATGCCATGGCGCGCGCAGGCCTCGCGGACCTTGGTCTGATCGAGATAGGGATGATACTCGACCTGATTGCACACCAGCGGCTCCGGCGATGCCGCCACTGCCTCGTCGAGCAGACCGACCGTGAAATTGGACACGCCGATATGGCGTGCGAGCCCGAGCGTCTTGGCATGGGCCAGCGCGCCGAGCGTCTCGGTCAGCGGCACGTGCGGATTGGGCCAGTGCAGCAGCAACAGGTCGACCTCGGAGACGCGCAGCCGGACCAGGCTCTCTTTGGCCGAGCGCTCGAGATCGTGCGGCGCAAAATGCGTGGTCCACACCTTGGTCGTCAGGAACACCTCGTTGCGCCGGACGCGGGACGCACGCAGGCCCTCGCCGACCTCGTGCTCGTTCTCATAGACCTGCGCGGTGTCGATGTGCCGGTAGCCGAGAGTGAGCGCCTGCTCGACGATGCGGCTGCAGGTGCGGCCACGCAGCTCCCAGGTTCCGAGACCCAAGGCGGGAATCCTGGCACCATTGGCCTCGATCATCAGCATGGCCGTGCACTCCAGCGCGCGTGCAACATTATGTAGGCACACGCTGGGCGTTGCCAACGCACGACCCGTGGTGGGCTTAAGTCTTGGCTAAAGCCGCGAACACCGTCTCGGGCGCGTGCGCGATGACGGTGAGCAGCGCGCGCGCCGGGCCGCGCGGCATGCGCTTGCCCTGCTCCCAATTGCGGATGGTCTCGACGGGCACACCGAGCTTGGCGGCGAATTCCTGTTGGGTCAGATGCACCCGCCGCCTGAGATCGCGCACTTCGAGCGGAGCCGCGGGCGCCAGCGGAATCTCCTCCCCGTCGCGCAGCTCCACGATCCGTCCATCTGCCTTCAGCCGCAAGCGTTGCATCGTCCGACTCCGTGTCGAGCAACAGTCTCGCCGAACCACGTTAAGGCCGGATTAACGATATAAGTCGTTCAGGCGCCGGGGTTATTTCAGGCCGAACCAGAGCGTGGCGATGCCGAGAAACGAGAAGAAACCGACCACATCGGTCACCGTCGTGACGAAGGTTCCGGAGGCGACGGCGGGGTCGGCGCGGACCCGTTCGAGCACCATCGGGATCAGAATGCCGCCCAGCGCACCCGCGACGAGATTCGAGATCATTGCAAGCCCGATGACGATGCCGAGCCCGGGCATCTTGAACCACGCCACGGCGGCGATGCCGGTGACGAGCGCAAAGGCCAGGCCATTGACGAGCCCGACCAGCCCCTCGCGCATCACCACCCGCATCGCATTGTTCGCCCCGAGCTCCCGCGTCGCCAGCGCGCGCACCGCCACCGTCATGGTCTGGGTCGCGGCATTGCCGCCCTGACTGGCGACGATCGGCGCGAGCACGGCGAGCGCCACCATCTGCTGCAACTGGTCCTCGAACAGGCCGAGCACCGATGACGCCAGGAACGCGGTGGCGAGATTGATCAGCAGCCAGTTGAAGCGGCCCTTGGCGATGGTCCAGACGCTGTCGGACAGTTCCTCGTCGCCCGACACGCCGCCGAGCGCCTTGAAATCCTCGTCGGCCTCCTCCTCGATGACATCGACCACGTCGTCGATGGTGATGACGCCGGCCAGCCGGTTCTCGGCATCGACCACGGGGGCCGCGACCAGATTGTACTTGCCGAACAGCCGCGCCACCTCGGCCAGATCGTCGGTGACGGTGACGCGACGGCGGTCCTCGTCGATCAGATCAGCCAGCGGAACCGGACGGCGGGCGCGCAGCAGCGTATCGAGCGACACCGCACCCTGCCAATGCCGTGCGTCGTCGACCGCATAGATCTCGTAGAACCGCTCGGGCAGATCCCGCGTCTCGCGCATGTAGTCGATGGCCTCGCCGACCGTCCAACCCAGCGGAACCGCGATGAACTCCCTCTGCATGCGGCGGCCGGCCGAGCCCTCGGGATAGTCGAGGCTGCGCGCGAGCGCGTCGCGCTCGGACGGCGGCAGGCGTTCGAGGATCTCCTCCTTGTCCTCCTCGTCGAGGCTTTCCAACAGCTCGACGGCGTCATCGGATTCGAGCTCCCGCACGCCCTCCGCGACGGTCGCGGGCTCGAGCTCCTCGAGGATCTCCTCGCGGACCGCGTCGTCGACCTCGTTCAGCGCGGAGAAGTCGAAATCGGTGCCGGTCAGCTCGACCAGCCGGACACGGTCGTCCGGTGCGAGCGCCGCGATCAGGTCGCCGAGGTCGGCCTCGTGCAGCTCGGCGACCTCGGCGCGCAGGAACGCCTCGTCCTCGGCGGCGATGGCCGCCGTGATGGCCGCGATGAATTCGGCGCGAATCTCGCCGGATTCCGTGCGCATCGGCGCGCGATCGCGTAGAGTTGCATCAGCATGGGCAACGTCCGATGTCTCGTTCATGACGTGCCTCACGCGCTTGATTTCAGAGCAAATGGTCTGATTTGTGCTTTCACGCATTACATAATCGGCAACAGCGAGCGCAACGGGAAAAGATGCGGCCTTGGCGATCGATGACAGGATGGGTAAACGCGGCCGGCGTCGTGGCGGCGCTGCTCGCGGCTGACGTCACCGCGGCCGCGCCTGCCGCATGCCCGCGCGAAGGTACGCTCGGCACGTCGCGCATTCTCACCGTCGACGCCGCGACACATCCGCGCGTCGGACTGAAGAGCTTCCCGGACACGCTGCCGCTGCATGACGGCGAAGTGGTTCTGACCTTCGACGACGGCCCGTCGCCGCCGATGACCGACAAGGTGCTGGCCGCGCTCGCCAGGGAATGTGTGCGCGCGACCTTCTTCCTGGTCGGCGAGCCTGCGTCGCGCCGCGCCGCGTGGGTGCGGAAGATCGCGGCCGAAGGCCACACCATAGGCCATCACAGCTTCACGCATGCGAATCTCGCGCACATCACGCCGGAACAGGCCGTCGATGAGATCGATCGCGGCATCGCCGCCGACGAGAAGGCGCTCAACGGCGCGGAGACGACCACGCCGTCGACGCCATTCTTCCGCTTCCCCTATTTCGAATCGACACCGGCGACGCTCGACCTGCTGCAGTCGCGCGGCATCGTCGTGTTCGGGGCCGATCTCTGGGCCAGCGACTGGAACCCGATGTCACCGCAGCAGACGCTGAAGCTGCTGACCGCCCGGCTGAGCCAGGCGCGCAAGGGCATCATCCTGCTGCACGATCCTCAGCCGCGCACGGTCGCCATGTTGCCCGCGTTCCTGCGCTACCTGAAGAACCACGGCTATCGCGTGGTCCATGTGGTTCCGAAGCAGCCGGCGGATGTGCATCACGAGCAGCGTAGCGAGCGCCCTTCACCTGCGCCGACGCCGCCGCACGAAGGTGGTTAATCCGTCGTTCAGGGCCGCTGTCTACGCTCGACGGCCGTGATCGCGGCGATTTCTGCCGCTTGCAATCCGGCAACAGCCGCGCGCAAACCGGAACCCGGAACGATGTCATCTCGCGACAGCCGAACATCCCTGCTATGTCTTGGCGGTCGCTTGCGCCTTCCGCGCGGCTGCGACACATCATCGAGCGTCGAAGACCCTGGCCGAAGGCGTCGGGACGGTGAAGGGAATGTGAGCAGCGTGATGCGTGATCGTCGGTGGGCTTGCGTCGGACGGCCAACATGGCTCGCAGTGCTGTTGGGCACCGTCGCCTGCTTCGCCTCCAGTGTCGGATCATCGGCGGCATCGGCAGCCGATTGCCCCGGACATCCCAACGCGCTCGGCACGTCGCGCGTCCTGGTGGTCGATTCGCGCGAGCATCCGCGCATCGGCGCGATGCAGTACAAGGAGACGCTGCCGCTGAAAGATCACGAGGTCGTCATCACCTTCGACGACGGCCCGCTGCCGAAATACAGCAATCAGGTGCTGCAGATCCTTGCCGATCAATGCGTCAAGGCGACGTTCTTCACCATCGGCCGCCAGGCCAAGGCCGATCCGGAGGGCGTGAGGAAGCTTGCGGCCGCCGGCCACACCATCGGCACCCACAGCCAGAACCATCCGCTGAGCTTCAACAAGATGACGCTCGACCAGGTCAAGCCCGAGGTCGACCAGGGGATCGCCTGGACGACCGCGGCGCTCACCGATCCGTCGGCGCTGTCGCCATTCTTCCGCGTGCCCGGCCTGCTGCGCGGCGACGCCGTGGAGAGCTACGCCGCCTCGCTCGGCCTGCAGGTCTGGAGCGCCGATTTCCTCGCCGACGACTGGCGCAACATCTCCGGCGCCAAGGTCTACGAGCTCGCGATGAAGCGGCTGGAGGCGCGCGGCAAGGGCATCCTGCTGCTGCACGACATCCATGCGCGCACCGCCACGGCGCTGCCGAAGATCCTCGCCGAGCTCAAGGCCAAGAACTACCGCATCGTCCACGTCGTGGCGGCGACACCGGACCGGCCGGCGACGCCGACCGAGCCCGAGGACTGGCTGGTGCACCGCCCGTCGGACGAGACCCCGGTGGCGCATTGGCCCAAGATCGCGCCCGTCGATCTCGCTGGCGCCGATACGGGGGCCCGGGCCAGGCTGGACGATTTCGGGATTCTCAACGTGCCGGCGGCCGTCGCGCGTGTCGCGCAGAAGCCGGCATGGCCGCGTCCGCCGCTCGCGCGGGGGCTTGCGGCGCCGGCCTTGACAGCGCCGGCGTCCGATCTGTTCGCATGGCCGCCTGTCGCGCCGCTGTCGGCGCAGCGGCGCCAGCTGGCCCGGCTCGAGAGCCCGGCCCCGAAGGCTGTGGCCGCCAAGCCGGCGCCGCGCCCGGTGCGCCTCGCCAGCCTCAGGCGGCGCTGAACATTCGCAGATGTTGCAGGTGAGGACGCGGGACAATTCGCCCGCGCCGCGCGCGATCAGCTCGAGACCAGCTTGCTGACGCAGAGGATGACGGTGGCCGCCAGGAAGAACAGGTCCATGTAGGACTTCTTCTCGCCGTCCTTGCGCAGCGATCCGACGTCGGACACCACCTGCCTAGAGACCACCTGCCCCACCGGCCCGTCGCCCAGCATGCCGGCCAGACGGCGAACGTCCGACTCCATCTTCTCGATCCGTCCGAAGAAGTGGAAGGTGCGCACCACCGTGACGGCGCGCATGCCGGCATAGATCAGCACCACCAGCGCCAGGACGGCGCGGTTCTGATACTTCTCGACGTAGTTCAGGCTGAGATAGACGGCCGCGAGAAATACGAAATTCGAGATGAAGCGGTACATGAGGCCCGTGAAGTTCATCTGCTCCCCCACATGATGTTCGGATCACTGGCCGACGACAGAACTCACGAAACGCGTTTCGCCCCCGCGTCCTGGTCCAACCGGCGTCACCCTAGGAGAGCGGGCTTGCGAATTCGTGAAGTGGAAATTTTGCAGCGCCAGAACGGCCCAGAACAGGCCCGCTTGGTAAACAAGGGACTGCCCGGAGAGCGGAGCTGCAGCCTGCAATTGCAGGGCGGCAGCAGCTCTCGCAGCTATGCGCCGAATCGCGCCGGTGCGCAGGCGGCGACGTCGACGCTCGGCGCTTCGCCGCTCATCAGCTCGGCGAGGATGCGGCCCGTCGCGGGCCCCAGCGTGAAGCCCTGGTGGCCGTGGCCGAAATGCAGCCACAGGCCCTTGTGACGCGCCGCCTGGCCGACGACCGGCAGCATGTCGGGCATGCACGGCCGCGTGCCGATCCACGGCTCGGGCTCGACCGGCTTGCCGAGATCGATGAGCTGGCGCGCGGCAGCCTCGGCCTTGCCGAGCTGAACCGGGGTCGATTTCGCATTCGGCGATGACAGCTCGGCACCGGTCGTGATGCGTACGCCGAGCGCCATCGGGTTCATCAGATAGCCGCGCGCCGCATCGCGCAGCGGCAAATCGAGCGGCGCGCCGCCGGTGTAGTGACGGTGATAGCCGCGCTTGCGCACCATCGGGATGTCGTAGCCGAACCGCGTCAGGAACTCCGGCGACCATGGCCCGAGCGCGACCACCACGGCCTCGGCCTCGATGCGTCCCTCCGCGGTGGTGACGGCCCAGCCGCTGCCCGCCTGCGCCAGCGTGGTCGCGTCGCCGCGCAGCAGCTTGCCGCCGCGGCGCGTGAACAGCTCGGCATAGGAGGCGACCAGGCTACCGGGATCCGACACGGTCCACGGCTCCTGCCAGTGCAGGCCGCCGATGCCGCTGTCGATCAGCCCGGGCTCGGCCTGCTTGAGCTGCTGGGCGCTGAGCAGCTTGAACTTGACGCCGAACGCCTTGCCGACCGCTTCGGCCTCCCTCGCCTCCTTGTCGAACTGCGCCTGCGTCCGGTGCAGCACGCGAAAGCCGTCGCGGCGCACGAGGTTGCCGGCCCCGGCCGCGAGGATCAGGGGCTCGTGCTCGGGCGCGGCGCGCGCGATCAGTTGCGCATAGGTGCGCGTCAGCACCTCGTGGCGCGCGGGGAACGAATTCCACCAGTATTGCAGCAGCGGTCGCACATGATAGGGCAGCGCCGCGAGGCTGTAGTGCACGTCGTTGGTGCGCGCGAGCGCGATGTCGAGCACGCCGGCGATATCATAGGGCATCGCGTAGGGCCTGACGGCCTCGCTCTGGATGATGCCGGCATTGCCGTAGCTGGTCTCGCGGCCCGGCTCCCTGCGGTCGACCAGCGCCACTGACCAGCCACGGCTCTGCAGGTGCAGCGCCGTGCCGACGCCGACCATGCCGCCACCGAGAACGATCGCGCTTTGCATCGTCATCACTCCTGCTTAGGTCCGCGCCGCCGCGACGACGGTGACCTCGATCTTCACATCCGCGATCATCTGCGCCTGCACCGTGGTGCGGACCGGCATCGGGTCCTTGAAGTGCCTGCGATAGGCCTCGTTGTAGGCGGCGAAATCCGCCTTGTCGGCGAGGTGCACCATGCAGGACACGATATCGTCGAGCGTCAGCCCCTCGCCGGCCAGCGTTTCCGCGATGTGCTTGAAGACGAGGTCGGTCTGCGCCGCGATGCCCTCGGGGATGCTGCCGTCATCGGCGACCGGAATCTCGCCGGACAGGAACACCAGGCCGCCGGCGCGGCGCACCAGCGAGAACGGCCATGAGGGGGCGTCGGACATCGTTAGTCGCTCCAAGATGTAGTGATCATGAGTGCCGCCTCAATCCCACGCCAAGAAGCCGGGCGTCTGCGCCAGCGGCGGCAGCGACGCGAGCCTTTCGAGATCGGGCCGGGGACGGCGCAGCTCGGCATCGTCGGCGAACGCGGCCTCCAGCGCCGCGGCAACGCCGAGCACCAGCGCGTCGCCGCCGCGGGGACCGACGATCTGCAGGCCGAACGGCAGGCCGTTGTCGTCGAGGCCGAGCGGCAGGCTCAGCGCGGGATGTCCGGCGAGGGTCACCGCGTAGGCGAGCGCCAACCAGTGGAAGTACGACCGCGTCGGCACGCCGTCGATCTCCGCCGGATACAGCTCCGCCCACGGCCGCGGGCTCAAGGTGATGGTCGGGCTGATCAGCACGTCGTGGCGTGCGAAGAAGCCCTGATAGGCGCGATAGATGCGGGTCTGGTTGGCGCTCGCACGCGAAAAATCCTCGAGGCTGTAGCCGAGCCCCTCCTCGACATTGGCGCGCACGTTCGGCCCGAGCATGTCGGGCCGCTCGCGAAAATTCTTGCCGTGCTGGGTGAGGAACAGCGAGGCGCGCAGCACCGCAAAGGTCTCGTCGGCGCCGCTGCAATCCGGTGCGCCTTCCTGCGCGTCGGCAAACAGCGGCGCGATGCGCGACACCCGCGCGCGGAAGGCGCGGCGGATCAGTTGTTCGGTCGGCGCAAAGCCGAAATCCTCGGTGAAGGCGAGCCTGAGCTTGTTGAGTTCGACCGCCGGCGGCACGGCCCAGCGCGCAGGCGCGCCGCGCACGGCCTCGCCCGGCAGGGTGTAGGCGAGCGGATCGCGCGCATCGTCGCTCGCCATCACCGACAGCATCAGCGCGGTGTCGGCGACATCGCGCGCCATCGGCCCGTCGGTCGACAGGCACGACCAGCCATGGGCGCGCTTCTCGCTGGCGACGAGGCCGTAGGAGGGGCGCATGCCGACGATGCCGGAGAAGCCGGCCGGATTGCGCAAGCTGCCGCCGGTGTCTGACCCCGAGGCGAGCGGGGCCATGCCACAGGCGAGCGCGACCGCCGAGCCGCCGGAGGAGCCGGCGGCCGAGCGCGCGGGATCGAACGGGTTGCCGGTGGCGCCGAACACGGGATTGCGGGTGTTGCCGCCCGCCGCCCATTCCGGCGTGTTGGTCTTGCCGAAGATGATTGCGCCGGCGGCGCGCAGCCGGCCCACCGAGGCCTGGTCGACGGCCGGCACGTTGTCGGCCAGGATCGGGCTGCCATAGGTGGAGCGCATCCCGGCGGTGTCCTGGGTATCCTTGATCAGCACCGGCAGGCCGTGCAGCGCCCCCCGGTCCTCGCCCCTCACGATCTCGGCCTCGGCGACCTCGGCCGCCGCGCGGGCGGCCGGCTCGTCCAGGGTCACCACCGCGTTGACGGCCGGGTTCACCGCCGCAATCCGCTCCAGGCACGAGTCGAGCAGCGCGACCGGCGATATTGCCTTTGTTTTCAGCAGCTTGACCAGCTCGACGGCCGTCTTGTCGCAAATCGATTCCACGGGGCTTCTCTTTTCCGTTTCGGAAAACTATTTAGCATATAGGAAATCGAATGCACGACCCGAAAACGCATTGTTCCACCGCTGTCCACGCATGACCTTCGGACATTGGAGCACCCGATTGAATTTCCTGCTCTATGGGCCGAGATTGTCCGGGCTGCTCGGCTCTCGACACGCCTGATCCGCTAACGGATTTTCCGGAGATCGCTTTGACAGATACCGCCATCAGCGCGTCGACCGAAGGCCCCCACTCCCAGCTCGGCCAGTGCCTGAAGGCGGCCCGGCAGGCGCGCGGGCTGACCCTGAAGCAGGTCGCCGAAAAGACCGGCATGGCGCTGTCGACGCTGTCCAAGGTCGAAAACGGCCTGATGTCGCTGACCTATGACAAGCTGCTGCAGCTCACCTCGGGCCTGCAGATGGACATCGCCGAGCTATTCAGCCCGACGACGCCGCGCCCCGAGGCGGGTCGCCCGGTGACCGCCCGCCGCAGCGTCAGCCGCGCCGGCCAGGGCCAGATCGTCAACACCAGGTTCTACACCTACACCTATCAATGCACCGACCTGATCGGAAAGCGCATGGTGCCGATGATCGCCGAGGTGCGCGCCCGCACGCTCGAGGAGTTCGGCCCCCTGCTCCGCCACAGCGGCGAGGAGTATTTCCTCGTCACCCGCGGCACCATCGCCGTGCACACCGAATTCTACGCCCCGGAGATCCTGCACGAGGGCGACGGCATGTATCTCGACAGCACCATGGGCCACGCCTACCTCAACGCCGGCGATGCCGACTCCGCGCAGGGTGTGTGTCTCTGTACGAGTGAGCAGGCCGATCTGTTCGAGCAGCTGCACCGGATTGCGAAGAAGGATGCGGTGGAGTGAGGTGAAGCCTCCGGCGTAACCCAGCGCACTCGCTGGGGCCCACAACTGAAAGTGCCCTCAGCAGCAGAGCGACTTCCGCAAGCTCACGACAGACGGCTGATGCTTCTCCACTCCCACCGAGCAGCGGAGGTGCGAAAGACCACAGCTACTAAGCCGGTCGGCACCGGCTCGTTCGCGGGACCTGTCATTGGGTCCAAACGATCGCGAGTGGCTCACGAGCCTGCCAGAAACCGTTCGCACCACAACCGGTGCGCCGATCTCTTTCCACAAGCGACTGATGCGCGCCTTGTCAGCGCCCGGCTCGACATCGACCCGCACGTAGAACGCGCCCGTCTCGTCTCTCGATATACCGACGGACTCGACCTCCGAAGCGCTGCAATCATCCGATGGACGACTGTCTCAAGCCCAAGTCCCGACCCGACGGGCGACTCGGCCCTTGCCTCCCCACGCCCTGGGCCCCCAATCATGGGCCAAGGTCGATGCGCGGAGATTCTCATTTCACGAGACGCCTCAAGCACATCACCCCTGTCCAGTCCGTCCGGCGAAAATATTCCGCTTTCTCATTTTCAGAAATCATGATTGAGTGCAGCCGTCCCGCCTCGGCACGAGGGGCGTATCGCGATCGTCACGGCACGCGGGGTGGGATGCGGTGGGCGCGGCGGTTCGCAGCATGACGAAGGTCATGCGGACGAACGAAGCCGTTGCGCCGGCGAAATCGTAGGGTCCTGGCCTCCCGATGCTGAGGCCAAGCTCGCGACAACGCGTTCGCGTTGCGCGGGTGACGGGGGCAAGACAGCCGGTCCCCGGGGAGAGGACGTATAAGCCGGAAAACCATCGCGCGGGGAATGCCGGGATGTCTCGGCTGAACCTGTGGTTCCTGCCGCCTGCATTCTTGTTCGCAGGCGGGCCATGGGTGCGGCCAGCACCCGGCATTCCCCGCGCCCTCGTCGTCGAGAGGGCGAAACGACCGGCACAGCTCGGGCGCCCTGCGCGCCGCGAGGCGGAAAGGACTTGCCCGGACGGCGCTGTCGATCGGGGCGAACACGGGATCGCTCACCGCATGATCGCTGAGGGCTCACGTCGCCTTCCTGCCGGCCAGGGCCGAGACGATCGCCTCCGACAATTGGCCGAGCCGGAACGGCTTGGCGAGCAGCCTGCTCGTCGCGCGGAAATCTTCCGGCACCAGCGAGGGGTCGGCGAAGCCGGACATGAAGACGATCGGCAGCTCAGGCCATCGGCGGCGCACCTCGCGCGCCAGGTCGATGCCGGTCATGGCATCCGGCAGCAGAATGTCGGTCAGCAGCAGCGCGAACGGGTCCGACCGCTCCAGCGCGGCGATCGCGGCTGCCGCATGGGTGACGACGACCGGGCTGTAGCCCATCGACGTCAGCATGGTCGATGCCATCGCGCCGACCAGCGGATTGTCCTCGACCACCAGGATCCGCTCGCCGGTCTGCGGCCGCGCCAGCCGCGCCGCACCGGCGCGCGCGCGGCCCGTGGCGCCCGGCCCCGCGCTCGGCAGATACAGCGTGACGCAGGTGCCTTCCGCCACCCGGCTGTCGATCAGCACCGTGCCGCCCGATTGCCGCGCAAAGCCATAGACCATGCTGAGGCCGAGGCCGCTGCCCTTGCCGAATTCCTTGGTGGTGAAAAACGGCTCGAAGGCGCGGCGCGCGATCTCGGGCGGCATGCCGGCCCCAAGGTCCGACACCGCGATCGTCACGTAGTCCCCGGGCATGATGCGCTCGTCGCCGTCGTCGAGCGGCTGGTCGAGCACGGCATTCGTCGTCGCGATCGTCAGGCGCCCGCCGCCGTCCATCGCGTCCCGCGCATTGAGCGCCAAATTGAGCAGCGCGTTCTGCAATTGCGTCGGATCGATCAGGCAGTGCCACAGCATCGGGTCCTGCGCCAATTCGATCTCGATGTTCTCGCCGAGCGTCCGCTGCAGGATGGTCGTCATGCCGTTGACGAGCTGGTTCACGTCGGTGACCTGCGGCTGCAGCGCCTGCTTGCGGGCGAAGGCGAGCAGCCGGCGGTTGAGATCGGCGACCCGCTCCGCCGCCTCGATCGCCCGCTCGACCATGCTGCGACGGGAGCTTTCGCCGGGCGTGAGCGCGTCGAGCAGCAGATCGAGATTGCCGAGCGTCGCCGCCAGCATGTTGTTGGAGTCGTGCGCGATGCCTCCCGCCAACTGGCCGATGGCCTCCATCTTCTGCGCCTGACGCAGTTCGTCCTCGATGCGCTTGCGCTCGGTGATGTCGACCGACAGCACGAAATAGCCGCGCACCGTGCCATCCTGGCTGCGATCCGGCACGCGAATGGTCTCGCACCAGCGTTCACGGCCGTCGGGAAACGCGATCTTCTCCTCACCGCCCGCGGTTCGGCCGGCCAGCGCGGCCTCGATCTTCGGCCTCACCTCGTCTCGCCGCGCGGGGTCGATGTAGTCGTCGATCCGCCGGCTGCGACCGACCCCGCTGGACGGCTGCGCATACCATTCGCGCGCGACGCGGTTGGCATAGCGGATGTCACCATCGGCGCCGACCTGGACGATCAGCGCGGGCACGTTCTCCGTGACCAGCAGATGCTGCTCGAAACTGTCGCGCAGCGCCTGCTCGGAGGCCGCGCGCAGCCGCCATTGCCGCGCCAGGACGAGGCCGAATCCGGCGATCAGCAGATTGAGGCCGGCGGCGATGGCGCTGTAGTACAGCGCATTGTTCTTCCAGCCGGCCAGATACTCGACCGGGTCGCGCGCCACGGTCACCACCAGCGGCAGGCCGGCGACGCGCCGATAGCTGATGCTCCGCGACGTCCCGTCCGTCATGCCGCTGCCCTCGAAGCTGCCGTGAGGCGCCTGCGGGAGATAGAGGCTGAACAGGCGATTGGACCCGACGTTGCGGCCGGCGAAATCGTCGGCATGCGGCGAGCGCAGCAGGATCGTGCCGTCGTCGCGATAGAGCGTCACCGTTCCGCGCTGCCCCACGTTCAGCGACAGGAAGAACTGCCGCAGATTCTCGTAGTCCACCGCCACGACGATCACGCCGGCAAATCGTCCGTCCGGCATCATCAAGGCGCGGCTGACCGCGATGAACCGACCCCTGTTCACGCGCGAGGCCACCGGCACGTCGATGAAGAGACCGCGGCCGGGGTCATCGCGCTGGACCTTGTAATAGGCCCGATCGGCGAAATTGTTCTCACGGCCGGGAACTCCGTTGCCGGCGCTGTCGCCGAGCAGATTGCCGTCCGCATCCAGCACGACGATGCCGCCCGCGGCGGGGTACGGCACCACCCTGCGCTTCAACTCGCCGATCAGGGCCGGATTGCCGGCAGTGAGCAGCGATGGGTCCTGCTTGAGACTGTCGATCGTCGTGTTCAAGAGCACGTCGACGCCCTGGATGTTGCGCAACATGTATTCTTCGAGCGCGCGGGCGAGATCTCCGTTGGCGGCCTCGGTGGTCCGATAGGTCTCCCGATAGTTGACGGAAAGCATGTGGGCCACGAAGGCATCACACAGCAGCGCCAGCACGAGGCCACTCAGCACGATGATCCACGGAGTCCAGCGCCGGTCCATCCAGGAGCCGGACGCGAACCTCGTCCAGGCGTCGACGATGCCTTCCTGCCGCGGACCGCGCCGATGGTCGGCTCTCGCTTTGATCTGGTCCGGCATGGCGTCGAATTCAGGAGGTCGTCGGGCGGTTTGATTGCGAATCGATCTGCGCAGGGAGCATCGGCGAAGGTCCGGATTGTGCCGAATTCCGCGTCTCCAGGCGCGTCGCGATCCATATCGCGGGCGCTCGATAGCACGGTTTGCCGGGGCGTGTCATCGGCACCCGCCAAGCGCTGCGGCGGTCGCGGAGGGGCTCGACGCGTCAAGACGCGATCAAAGCTGGTGCTCGAACGCCTCGCGCTCGGCGCGGCTCAGATGCAGGCCATGCTTGGTGCGCCGGTCGAGGACGTCGGCGGCCGTGACGGCCCACTCCTGCTCGCGCAGGAAAACGAGCTCGCGCTCATAGAACGAGGCACCGAAATGGCGGCCGAGATCGCCGACGTTGCGGGACGCTCCGAGCAGGTCGCGCGCGCGGGTGCCGTAGAGCCGCGCATAGTGCGCCACTACATCGCGCGGCAATCCCGGATAGGCGCCCGCGAGATCAGCGAGGAACTGATCGAATGGCACGCCAAAATCGCCGCCCGGAAGACGCGCGTCCGCCGTCCATGCCGGCGCCATCTGCGGAAACCACGGCGCGAGACGTTCCATTGCCTGCTCGGCGAGCCGGCGAAACGTCGTGATCTTGCCGCCGAAGATCGACAGCAACGGCGGCTGTCCGGGCGCACCATGCATCTCGAACACGTAGTCGCGCGTCACCGCCGACGGATTGTCGGCGTTGTCATCGTAGAGCGGCCGCACCCCGGAGAAGGCGTGAATGATATCACCCTTGCCCGGCGCGGCCCGGAAATAGCGCTTGAGCACGGCGAGCAGATAGTCGATCTCGGCACCATCGACAGCGACGTCGTCTGCGCGACCGTCATGCACGATGTCGGTGGTCCCGATCAGCGCCAGGTCGGTCTCATAGGGATTGACGAAGATCACGCGGCGGTCGGTGTTCTGCAGCAGATAGGCCTGCGATCCGCTCCAGAATTTTGGCACCACGAGATGGCTGCCCTTTACGAGCCGCACATTGTGCGCGGAGTTGAGCCCGGCGACACCCTGCACCACGTCCTGCACCCAGGGACCAGCGGCATTCACCAGCGCCTTCGTTCGGACGATCTGAACCTCGCCGTCTTCGGAGCGCATCTCCAGACGCCAGGCATCGCCCTCACGCCGTGCACTCACGGCGCGGGTGCGCGGCAGGATGATGGCTCCCTTTTGCGCGGCATCGACGAGATTGAGGATCACCAGCCGGGCATCGTCGACCCAGCAGTCCGAATATTCGAAGCCGCGCCGGAACTCGGGGCGCAGCGGCGCGCCCTCCGGCTCGTGCGCGAGATCGACGTTGCGGCTCGCCGGCAGCTGCTTGCGGCCGCCGAGATGGTCGTAGAGGAACAGCCCGGTGCGCACCAGCCAGGCGGGACGCTGCTCCGGCGAGTGCGGCAGCACGAAGCGCATCGGCCAGATGATGTGCGGCGCCGAGGCCAACAGCACCTCGCGCTCGATCAGCGCTTCGCGCACCAGGCGGAATTCGTAGTACTCCAGATAGCGCAAGCCGCCATGGATCAGCTTGCCCGATCGCGACGAGGTGCCTTGCGCAAAATCGTCCTTCTCGCACAGCAGCACCTTCAGGCCGCGGCCGGCGGCATCTCGGGCGATACCAGCGCCATTGATGCCGCCGCCGATCACGGCGAGGTCCAACAGACCGTGATCGGTTCCGCTGCGTGAGACCGTCGCATTCATCGCTTGCTGCTGCGCTTCTTCTCTGGCTTGCTGCGCGCAGCGGCACGCGCCTTCGTCGCAGCCTTGGCCGGCTTTGCCGCTTTCGCCTTCGGCTCCTGCAGGCCATAGGTCGAAAAGCCCTGCGCCGTCTCGGCGATCTCGGCGTCACCCAGAATGTGCGGCTGGCCGAGGGCGAGCGACAGGTAGTACTGCTTCGCGATGGTCTCGAGCTCGACCGCAAGCCACATCGCCTTGTCGAGGTTGGCGCCGACCGCGATCATGCCGTGATTGGCCAGCAGGCAGCCGTTGCGGCCTTCCAGCGCCTCCAGCGCAAGCTCGGACAATTCGGCCGTGCCGAACCGCGCATAGCCGGCGCAGCGGATGTCGGTGCCGCCGAACGCCGCCATCATGTAGTGGCAGGCCGGGATCGGCTTGCGCGCGATGGCGAGCACGGTGGCATAGGTGGAATGCGTGTGAACGACGCCGCCGACATCCGGACGGCCGCGCATGATGTCGAGATGAAAGCGCCATTCCGTCGAGGGCTTCAACGGCCCCTCCCAGGAACCGTATTCACCCTCGAGCGGCATCGAGGCGATCATCTCCGGCTTCATCGAGTCATAGGGCGTCGCCGAGGGCGTGATCAGCATGCGGTCCTTGTAGCGGGCGGAAATGTTGCCCGAAGTGCCCTGGTTCAGCCCCGACGCATTCATCCATCGGCATTTGGCGATGATGTTCTCGCGGATCAGCCGTTCCTCGCGATTCATGTCGAAAACCTTTCGTCGTCAGCAGGGATTGAGCGGCGGCTCGCCGGCCAGATAGCGGCGAACCTCTTCGGCCGCCTGGTCGGCGGCAAAGGTGACGGTGCGCACGGATGCGCCGGCGATGTGCGGCGTCAGCGTGACATTCGGGAGCTGCAACAGCGGCCAGTCCGGCGGCACCGGCTCGACCGCAAAGGTGTCGAGCATCGCGCCGGCCAACCGTCCCGAGCTGAGCACCTCGAACAGCGCCTTGTAGTCGACCAGCGGACCGCGCGCGGTGTTGATCAGGATCGCCCCCGGCTTGATCTTCGCCAGCGCCTCGCGATCGATGAAGCCGGTGGTCTCCGGCGTCACGCGGGCATGCAGGCTGATGACGTCGGCGCGTGCCAGAAGATCGGCAAGCGCGACGTGCTCGACACCGTCGTTGCGGTCCTGGGCGCTGAGCTGGACGTAAGGGTCGGTCACCAGGATCCTGCAGCCGAACGCCTTGAGAAGCTTCACGACGCGCGTGCCGATCGCGCCATAGCCGACGATGCCGACGGTCATCTCCCCGAGCTCGCGTCCGGTCCGGTCGGCGCGATAAAGATCGCCGCGCCACTCCCCGCCCCGCATCGACTCGTGACCGCTCCTGATCAGACGGGTCTCCGCGAGCATCGCGCCGATGGTGAACTCCGCCACCGCGCTGGCATTTCGTCCGGGCGTGTTGACGACCAGCACGCCATGATCGCGCGCCGCCTGCATGTCGACATTGACCGGACCGCCGCGCGACACCGCGATGAACTTGAGCCTTGGCAGCCGCTGCAGCATCGCGCGCGAGATCGGCGCGAGATGCGTCACCAGCAGCGGCGCTTCGCCGATGAATTCGGCGAGCTCATCCGGATCGCCCATGAACTCCTTGAGACCATCGAGCTTGGAGCCGGCATAGCCATGCTCCATCGGCTCGTCCGGCCAGGGCTGTTCGAGCATGCGGATGTCGACGCCGTCGCCGCAGATGGCGGTGATGCGTTCGGCGAACACCGAGGGCAGCATGAAGCGGTCGCCGATGATGGCGATGGAGCTAGACATGATTGGCTCCTGCACGCTGGGCCGCAAGCTGCTTCCACACCGGCCGCGCCGCGAGGCGAGCCTCGACATAGGCCGGGAACAGCTGCGCATAGCGCTCCGCCAGCGCCGCATCCGGCGCCTGCGGCTCATCCAGATACGGTCTCACCCATTCCTCCGCGCAGATCATCATGTCCGGGTAGAGTCCGGTCGCGACCGTGGCGATCATCGCCGCCCCCGACGCGCCGGCTTCCTCGCGACGGCAGACTCGAATCGTGCTGCCGAGTGCCGCGCCAAGAATTGCGCCGAGCGCGCGGCTGCGTGCCGCGCCTCCGGTCAGGCGAATTTCCGTCGGCAGCGGTCCCATCGCCGCGTAGCAGTCGCGTGCGGCGAAGGCCAGTCCCTCCATCACGGCGCGCATCAGATCCCAGTAGCCGTGACGGGTGCGCAGGCCGACCAGTTGCGCAGACGCCTCGTGGGACACGAATGGTCCGCGCTCGCCAGCATCGGAGATGAAAGGGTGATAAAGCAGCTCGCCCGCCTTCGCCGCGAGCACGCGCTCGTCCAGCCGCCGGATCAGATCATTGCGCGACCGGGCGATGCCTTCCATGGCGAGCACGCCTCGCGCGACATCGAGCAACCAGTCGATGTTCAAGGTCGCAGCCATGGTCGACTGCATCTGGGCATAGTGGTCCGGCACCGGGAACGGCATCGTATAGCCGGTCGCCTCGGCATTCAGCTTGACCGCGTCGGCGCTGTTCGCCAGCCGCATGTGCATGCCGGTCGAGCCGATGATGGTGCAGCCGACGTCGGGCGTGGGATCATACAGCCCGCCACCGAGCGCATTGCAGATCACGTCGACATAGCCGAGCGACACCGGCACGCCCTCGGGCAAGCCCGTCTCCGCCGCGGCCGCCGCAGTCAAGCCATGCGTCGTCGTGACACCATCGACGACATCTGGAAACAGGCGCGCGGAACCAGCGATGCCGATGAGACGCGCCGCCTCGCCGTCGAAGCCGCGCTTGCGAAAGTCGCCGCAGGAGAACGTCGCCTCGGACGGGTCCGTGGCCCGCTCACCGGTCAGCTTGAAGTAGAGCCAGTCCTTGCAGTGGAACGCCGTACCCGCGCGTCCCAGCATCTCTGCGTCATGCGCCTGCAGCCAGGCCAGTTGCGCCCCCTGCTGGCAAGCGTTGAGCCCCGATCCGGTGCGCTGATAGTGCGCGGCATTGCGCTCGCCACCGCGGAAGGCTTCGACGAACCCTGCCGCGCGCGAGTCGAGCCACAGCAGCGCGGGCGCGACGGGATGGCCGTCCGCATCGATCAGCCAGGTGCCGTCGCCCTGCCCGGTCACGGCGATCGCGGCGACGCGACGGGACAGATCCGGCAGCGTGCCGCCCAGGCCGCGCAAGGCCGCGACGGTGTCGGTCCAGGTCCGCGCCATGTCCTGCTCGACGCGGCCGCCCGGCAACGTCGCGTAGCTGTTGGGAATCGCGAAATCCCCGAGCTGCCGTCCATCCCGCGCAAACGCCACCGCCTTGATCACCGAGGTCCCGGCGTCGATACCGATGATCACGTTGCGGATCGCAGCCGAGGTCATGTTCAGCGCGCCTCCGCGTGGCGGACGCAAACGCCGTCGGCGCCGAAAATATGGAGATGGCGTGACTCCAGCGCGCAGGGCACGACGTCGCCCGGTCGCGCCGCGACCTTGCTGGATGTCACGCCGACCAGCAGATGACCGGCGCACTCGCCCGCAATATGCGACTGATCGCCGAGCCACTGGTTGGAGACCACGCGCAGCCGCGCCTCGCCGCTGCCGATCGCGATCCGCTGCGGCCGGATGCCGACCTTGATCCGATCGGCCCGCACCAGCGTCTGCTGTCCCGCCGCGTCCAACGTCTGCCCGGGGATGTGAAAGGCAACATCGGAGCCCACAGACAGGCGGAACCCGCCTTCCTCCTGCGTCACCACAGCCTCCATCAGGTTCATCGGCGGCTCGCCAATGAAGCTCGCGACGAACAGATTGGCCGGGCGGTTCTTCAGCTCCCGCTCGCTGGCGAACTGCTGAAGCACGCCGTCTTCCATGACGGCGATGCGATCGGCAAGTGCGCTCGCCTCGGTCTGGTCATGGGTGACGAAGATCGCCGTCATGCCGCGCTCGGCGAGCAGACCCTTGATGCGGCCGCGCAGCACGGCACGCAGCTGCGGCTCCAGTTGACCCATCGGCTCGTCGAGCAGATAGAGGTCGGCATCACGCACCAGCGCTCGGGCCAGCGACACCCGCTGCTGCTGTCCGCCGGAAAGCGCGTGGGGATGATGATCGAGAATGTCCTCGATCTCCACCAGGCGGGCAATGCTGACAACGCGTTGCGCGATCTCGGCGCGCGACAATTGCCGCGCCTTCAGCGCGAACGCAATGTTCTCACGCACCGTGAGCGGCGGGTACAACGAATAGCCTTCGAACGCCATCGCCACCTTGCGCTTCGCCGGCGCCAGATCATGGATCGTCCGCTGCGCCAGCGCGATCGACCCTGAACTGACGCTCTCGAAGCCGGCGATCATGCGCAGCGTCGAGGTCTTGCCGCAGCCGGAAGAGCCGAGCAGCGCGACGATCTCGCCGGCCTTCACCTCCATATCGAGCGCGCGCACGGCATGAACCGGCGGCTTGCCCCGGCTGTGATAGACCTTGTCGACGTTGCGGATTTCGAGCATGCCCATCCCCGATCCTCACGCCGCCTGCCGCCGCGGCGCTAGGCCGATGCGCTCGCCCGTGGCGTGGTCGAACAGCAGCGCCGCTTCCGGCGCGAACCGCACGAACACGTCCTCGTCGGCATGCGCCTCCAGCGCCTCGGGCGCCTGCGCCGCCAGCCACTCGGATCCGTCGGCGAAGCGCAGCAGCACCACGGCGCGCTCGTGGATCGGCGTGACCGCGACGATCCGCGCCGGGATCACACCCTCGCCGCCATCACGCGTCACCACGACATCGTCGGGCCGGACGCCAAGCCAGCAACGCTCACGCATATTGGACGGCACGCCGTCCGCATCGAGCCGGATCAGCGTCCCGGCAACAGATGCGGTCAGCCGCCCCTGCTCCGCCACCGGCGTGACCTCGGCAAGATTGATGCTGGGATCGCCGAACAGCCGGGCCACGGCGACCGACGCCGGCCTCGCATAGATCTCCTCCGGACGCGCCACCTGCACCAGGCGGCCATTGATCAGCACGGCAATGCGATCGGCGATTGCCATCGCCTCACGATAATCCTGCGTCACGTAGAGCACCGCCGCAGAGCTCCTGCGCAGCAGGCTCGGCAGCTCCAACCGCATCTCATAGCGCAGCTTGGCATCGACGTTGCGCAAGGGATCGTCGAGCAACAGCACCCCGGGATTGCCGATCAGCGCGCGCGCCAGCGCGGTGCGCTGCTTCTGGCCGTTGGACAGTTCACGAGGCTTGTGGCCGAGCACGTGCTCGATCTTCAACAGCCGGCTCATTGCCGCAACCTTGGCCGCAATGTCGGCCGCGCCCGTCGCGCGCAGCCCGCTGGCGATGTTGTCGCGCGCGCTCATGTGCGGAAACAGGGCAAAATTCTGGAACGCCATGCCGATGCCGCGCTGCTCCGGCGGCGCGTCGACGATCGAGCGGCCGCCGACCAGGATGTCGCCGCCGTCAGGCTCGAACATGCCGGCAATCATCCGCAGCAGCACGGTCTTGCCGCTGCCGGACGGGCCGAACACCGCGACGATCTCGCCGGGCTCGACCGTCAGCGACACGCCCTTGGCGCAGCTTGCCGCGCCGAAGCTCTTGTCGACCGATTGGAGTTCGAGACGCGCCATGTATCCTCAACCCTTCACTGCACCGAGCGAGAGACCTTCGACCAGATAGCGCTGCGCATAGAGCGCGAGCAGCAATGTCGGGGTGACCGACAGCACGATCGCGGCGGCGATCTGGCCGTATTGGATACCGGACGCCGTCACGAAGGCCAATGCGCCGACCGTTACCGGCTGCTTGTCGGCCGAGGCCAGGATCAGCGCAAAGACGAAGTTGTTCCAGCAGAAGATGAAGGACAGCAGGCCCGCCGCGGCGATGCCGGGCCCGGCCAGCGGCACGGCAATGCGGGTGAACGCCTCGCGCCAGGAATGCCCCGCGAGCCGGTAGGCGTGCTCGATGTCGGGACTGATGTCCTCGAAATAGCCGCGCACGATCCACAGGATCAGCGGCAGCGCGATCAGCTGGTAGACCCAGACGATGCCAAAATAGGTGTCGTTGAGGCCAAGCTGCTGGTAGTACAGCGACAGCGGAAGCAGCACCAGGAGCGGCGGCGCGAAGCGGAACGACAGCAGCGTGAAGGCGATGGTCTCGCCGAGCCGGAACTTGAAGCGCGCGAACGCATAGGCCGCGGGGACGCCGAGCAGCAGCGCCAGGATCACCGACGCGCTCGACAGCACGAAGCTGTTCATCAGATTGCGCATGAAGGTGAGCTGCAGATTGCCGGCGGCGGTCTTGAGCTGGCCCGAGATCAGCGCCTCATAATTGGCGAACGTCGGCTCGAACAGGATGCGCGGCGGGATGCGCAGGATCTGCTCATTGGTCTGGAACGACATCAGGAGGATCCAGACGATCGGAAACATGAAGAACAGAAGCACCAACGCCAGCGCGATGCCGCGGAAGATGCGCCCTGCCAGACTGGAGTGATCCATGACCTCTCTCCTCAGGCGTGGCCGTGGGCGCGTTCGCGCAACCGGAGCCAGTTCTTTATGAAGATGTTGGACAGGATGTTGGTGATCAGCCACAGGATCATCAGCAGCGCCGCCGAGCGTCCGACATTGGTGTACTGGAAGAACTCGAGATAGGCCTGGACCTGGAACACCATCAGCCGGTCGCCGGGGCCGCCTTGCGTCATCGCATAGACGATGTCGAACTGCTGGATCGAATCGAGCAGCCGGAACAGCGAGGCGGTGATGATGTAGGGCGCGAGCATCGGCAGGGTGATGCGGAAGAAGACGAAGCTCGCCGGCACGCCGTCGAGCGCCGCCGCTTCGAACGGCTGCCGCGGCAGCGAGCGCAGGCCAGCCAGGAGCAGGATCATGATGAACGGCGTGTAGACCCAGACGTCGACCAGCACGACGGTGAACAGCGCGGTCGACGGATCGGACGCCCATTTGAAGTCGTGCACGCCGAGCAGCCCGACCAGATAGGACAGGATGCCGAAGCTCGGATTGGTCATCAGCTTCCACATCAGGGCTGCGATCGCCGGGGCCGTCATCAGCGGCAGCAGCAGCATGATCGACACGGCATTGTGGAAGCGCGTCGGCCGCCGCAGCAGCAGCGCGATGCCGAGGCCGAGCAGCAGCTCGGCGATGACGGTCACCGCGGTATAGACCAGCGAGATGCGCAGCGTGTTCCAGAACGCCGGATCGGACAGGAAGTCGATATAGTTGTCGATGCCGATGAAGCCGCGCAGATACGGCAGATTGAGCCGGTAGCGCTGCAATGAATAGACCGCAGCGGTCACGAACGGCACCAGGATGGCGATGCAGACCAGCAGCGCCGGCAGGCTCAGCAGATACGGCAGCAGCCGGCCGCGCCAGCGTTTCGTGCGGCGCGCCGTCGCCTTGGTCTCGACAAGTTGGGCCATGCTCATGACAGGCGTGATCACATCAGCGCGGGATGGGGCCGACCCGGACGCTTGTGGGGAGCGTCCGGGCCGGCAGGCGGTCATGGGAGATGCGGCGCGGCCTCAGCCGAGGCCGGCCTGCTTCAGCTGACGATTGATGCTCTCGGCAAGCTTGTCGAGGCCCTCATCGACGCCGATCTCCTTGGCCACCATCTTCTGCAGCGAGGCCGCCCACTCCGTCGTGAGGTCGAAGAACAGCGGCTGCGCCGTGAAGTAGATCTTCGCACCGGGCGCCGAGAGGTCATGCTGCTCGAGATAGCCAGGATAGGACTTGGCGATGCGGTCGCGGAATTCGCCGTCCTTCCACACGGAGGCGCGGACCGGATTGACGAAATCCATCTTGCGGGCACCGAACAGATCGTGCTCGACGGAGGCCGCCCACTGCATGAAGGTCCAGGCCGCATCCTTCTGCTTGGAAAAGCTCGACATCGCCAGCGACCAGATCCAGACGTTCGGCGTCGGCGCCTTCGCGGCCGGATTGGCCGCGAACGGCGCGTAGCCGAGATTGCCGCGCTCCTTGTTCTCGCCACCGTTCATGAAGTAGCCGAGAATGTCGGCGTCGAAGATCATGCCGGAGGCGCCAGCGCCGAGGTCCGTGCCGACCTGATACCAGGTGTAGGTCGACCAGTTCTTCGGACCCGACCCCTGGATCATCCTGACCCATTTCTCGTGGAAGTCCTTGGAGGCCTTGGTGTTCATCGCGGCCTTCAGCTTGCCGCCTTCCATCACGAAATCCTTCTGGCCGAAATTGGCGTAGGCCGAGAGGAAGCCCGGATGGATGGTCGCCCACGAGCGCGAACCGCGCACGCCGACGCCATAGGGGCCGCCAGCGTCCTTGGTGATCTTGGCCGCGACCTCCAGCATGTCGTCGAGATTGGTGGGCGGCTTGACGCCGACCTTGTCGAAGATCTTGCGGTTATAGGTGATGTTGTTGAGCTCGTAGCCCCACGGGATGCACCACTGCTTGGCCTTGCCGGAGCCGAGCTCGGAGCCGGCGACGCCGTCCCAGGCGGTGGAGGAGCGCAGGCCCGGCAGCACATCGTCCCAGGCGAACGCCGGATTGGTCTTGGCCGGATCCTTGATGTAGGCGTTGAGGTCCTCGATCCAGCCGGCCGGACCGTAGGTCCAGGTCATGTAGGCGCCGGTCATGAAGGCGTCGTACTGATCGGACTTCGACGACAGCGCCGCCGTCACCTTGTCGAAATAGACGTCCTCCGGGAAGATGTCGTAGGTGACGTTCATGCCGGTGAGGCTCTTGAACGCCTCGATGTCGCCGATCATCGCATCGACGTAAGGATGCTTGTTCAAGAGCAGCTTGACGGTCTTGCCGCTATGGGCCTTCCAGTTGAAGTCAGCGGCCATCGCCTTCGACATCGCCGAGGCAAAGGCGGCATTGGCGGCGACACCGGCGATGCCGAGCTTGGCAGCGCCGTCGAGCAGATCACGCCGGCTGATGCGCTTGCCGGCATAGGCCGCAAAGAGATTCTTCTCACGATCGTACATTCAACCCTCCCTTTGTTTTTTGTAGAGACGTGTTCGCGTTACCTGCCCTTCCGACTCTTGTTCTTGGAGTTGCCGGATGTTTTCTCCGGCTTGTCGGTCGCCAATGCCTGAGCGGTTACCTCATCGATGATGAGACCGTTCAGGAAGCCGCTGCGCAGCACCGCGCGCAGGGCCGTGATCTTTGCCTCGCCGCCGCCGATGGCGACGATGCGGTGTTTCTTCAGATCGGCAGCGGCCATCGAGGTGGCGCGCGCCGAAAGATCGAGATCGAGCAGCTCGCCCTGGGCGTTGAAGAAATGCCCGAGCAGATCGGCGCAGGCGCCGGCGCGCTTCAGCTCGACGACCTCGTCCGGCTTGATCATGCCGCTCGACACCAGGAAGCCGTCGGCATGGATCTGGCCGATGCCGACGAACAGCAGCGACGCCCGCTGCGCCAGCGCGAACACGTCCGATATGCCGAATTGCTGCATCAGCACGCGGCGGTCGGCGACGGAGTTGGCGAACACCGGCACCGGCAGCAGATAGGCTTCGGCGCCGGTGCGCTCGGCCAGGCGATGGATCACATCGAACGGGTTGGCGGCGAATTTGCGCGTCAGGCCGCCGAGCAGCGACACGAACTGCACGTCGCGCGCCGGCGTCTGCGGCAGTTGCGCCACCACCGCCGCAAGCGTGCGACCGTGGCCGACGCCGATGATCTTGTCGTCGCCGCGCTCCAGCACCTGGCGCAGGAAGCTCGCACCCTCCAGCGCGAGCGCCTTCAGTGGCAGATCGCCCTCGCCGAGATCCGGCGCAACACGGCAGAAGTCGAGCCCGTAGCGTTCGGCCAGCGCGTTCTCGAGTGCGACGCATTCGGCGACGGGACCCTCGACGAAGACACGGATCATGCCCTCGCGGCTGGCCCGCGCGATCAGGCGATGCGCCTTGGTGCTCTGGATGTTGAGGCGGTCGGCGACCTCCGACTGCGTCAGC
The DNA here is from genome assembly GCF_032484785.1 of Bradyrhizobium sp. SZCCHNS1050. Lineage (NCBI taxonomy): Bacteria > Pseudomonadati > Pseudomonadota > Alphaproteobacteria > Hyphomicrobiales > Nitrobacteraceae > Bradyrhizobium > Bradyrhizobium sp. SZCCHNS1050. Next base: position 194,716 of record NZ_JAUETR010000004.1, read on the forward strand.
CCGGCCGCGAAATACAGCCAGGCGGCTCGCGTCGCGAGCGAGGCCTCGCCGTCCACCATGGGCGTCCTGTCGGAAGCTGTCGTCACGCCTGAATGCCTGCTTGCAAAATTCTTCACACCTTGCAAAAAATTGCAGACGCCGGTCCGGCCGTCAATCCCCCAAACGTGCTGCAGCGCGTCAGGGATGACGCGCCGGGCGAGCACAGCCATGCTCGCCGGCACACAACGGGATGAGGTCGGATGACGGAGTTGTTTGTCGGCATCGACGTGGGCACGAGCGGTGTGCGCGCCTGCGCCGTCGATATCAGCGGCGAGATCAAGGGCGCAGCCGCCGTTCCGCTGGTCGCGCCGCGTCAGGACGGCAACGCCATCGACCAGGATCCTGAGCTGTGGTGGCAGGCGACGGTCGCGGCGCTCGACAAGCTCGGCAGGATCGTCGATCTCGGCGCCGTCGCGCGCATCGCGGTCGACGGCACCTCCGGCACCTTGCTGCTGATCGACGCCGACGGGCGGCCCCGCTCGCTCGGCCTGATGTACAATGATGCCCGCGCCGTCGACGAGGCCAGGCGCATCGCCGCAATCGCGCCGCCCGAGAGCGGTGCGCATGGCACGAGCGGCCCGCTCGCCAAGCTGCTGCATCTGCTCGCCTCCACGAGCGGCGCGCGACAAGCCGTGCACCAGGCCGACTGGATCGCCGGACGCCTCGCCGGCCATCACGGCGTCAGCGATGAGAACAACGCCCTGAAGCTTGGCTATGACCCCGTCAGGCGCGAATGGCCGCGCTGGATGGATCAGCTCGGCGTTCCTCGCGACGTCCTGCCGAGCGTTCTCGTGCCGGGCACGCCATTCGCCGATATCGATCCGTCGACCGCGCGCGCGCTCGGTCTGTCGCCGTCGGCGCGCATCGTCGCCGGCACCACCGACGGCGTCGCCGCCTTCATCGCCACCGGCGCCGATGCGCCGGGCGATGCGGTGACATCGCTCGGCACCACGCTGGTGGTGAAGCTGATCGCGACGCAGCCGATCTTCGCCGCCGATCAGGGCGTGTACTCGCATCGCCTCGGCGACAAATGGCTCGCCGGCGGCGCATCGAACTCCGGTGGCGCCGCACTGCTTGCGCATTTCACCGCCGCCGACATGGACCGCATGGCACCGTTGCTCCGCCCCGACGAGCCGACCGGGCTCGACTACTATCCGCTGCCCAAACCCGGCGAACGTTTTCCGATCGCAGATCCCGCGCTGGCGCCGCGGATCGCGCCGCGGCCGGTCGAGGATCATCGCTTCTACCAGGCGCTGCTCGAAGGAATTGCCGGCGTGGAAGCGCTGGCCTATCAGCGTCTTCACGCGCTCGGCGCACCGGCGCTGCGGCGGGTGATCAGCATCGGCGGCGGCGCCCGAAATGATGCCTGGACCGATATCCGCCGGCGCATCGTCGGCGTGCCCGTCAGCGTCGCCGCGCAGACCGAAGCGAGCTACGGCACAGCGCTGCTGGCGCTGCAGGGACCGCCGCGATGACGGCGGCGGCGTGCGAGATCAGCGGCCTGTCCGCCATTGCCGACCGGTTCGATCACGTCCTGCTCGACCAATGGGGCACGTTGCATGACGGCAGAACGGTGCTTCCCGCCGCGCATGACTGCGTCCTCAGGCTGCGCGAGGCCGGCAAGCACATCCTGGTGCTGTCGAACTCCGGCAAGCGCGCGAGCGCCAATGCCGAGCGCCTCGCCCGGCTCGGCCTGTCGCGCTCGACCTATGACGGCATTCTCACCTCGGGCGAGGTGACTTGGACCGGCCTGCGCGACCGCACCCGCGAACCCTTCACCGATTGTGGCAATGCCTGCTTCCTGATCACCCGGGGCGGCGATTGCTCGCTGATCGACGGGCTCGACCTCGTCCTCGTGACGGATATGCGTGACGCCGACTTCATCCTGCTCGGCGGCCTCGATGACGACCTCGCCGAGCCCGACCTCTGGCGCGATCGATTCACCGGCGCGGCCGCGCGGGGCGTGCCGATGATCTGCGCCAATCCCGACCTGATGATGTTCGGTGCGGCTGGCCTCGTGCCGGCGCCCGGCACGCTGGCGCGCGCCTATGAGTGGCTCGGCGGCCCGGTGAGCTTCGTCGGCAAGCCGCATGCGCCGATCTTCGCGGCGGCGCTGGAGCAGCTCGGCGATCCGGACCCGCACCGCGTGCTGATGATCGGCGACTCACTCGACCATGACGTCGCCGGCGCCCGCGCCGCAGGCCTGCAGAGCCTGCTGCTCGGCGATGGCGTGCATCGCACGACGCTGGCCGGTGCGCCCGACCTCGCTGCGGCAACGCGCAAGCTCGCAGCTTCGCCCGGCCGCATGCCGAATTGGACGATGCAGCACCTGGTGTGGTGAGAAGGAGACGCGAAATGCGCGAGCCTGCCGAGCTTGATGATTTGCGCCGGATGTCGGCGCGGGTCGGCCGCAACATCGAGCTGGTGCAAGGCGCCGGCGGCAACTCCTCGCTCAAGCAGGATGATGTGCTGTGGGTGAAGGCGTCCGGCACCTGGCTTGCCGACGCCGACGCGAAGGACATCTTCGTGCCTGTTCTCCTGCCTGCGGCGCGCGATGCGCTCGCCGCTGATGACGAGCGCATTCCGCTGGCCGCTCCCGGCCCCCTGCGCGCCTCGATCGAGACCGCGCTGCATGCGCTGCTGCCGCACCGGGTCGTGCTGCACGTGCATGCCGTCAACACCATCGCCTGGGCGGCGCGGCGCGATGCGCGCGATGAATTTGCAGCGCGGCTGGATGGGCTCGCCTGGCGCCATCTCGACTACTTTCATCCCGGACTGCCGCTGGCGCGCGCAGTAAGCACCATCGTCGCGCGCGACCGCATCGACGTGCTGATCCTCGGCAATCACGGCCTCGTCGTCGGTGCCGAAAGCTGCGATCAGGCCGAGGCGCTGGTCCATGACGTCGAGCGCAGGCTGGCGCTGCCGGTGCGCCCGGCGCCCGCTGCCGACGCCGCGGCCTTGCGCCGTCTGTGCGCCGGCACCGCCTATCGCCTGCCGCACGATGCCGGTAGCCACGGCATCGCCACCGATCCGTTCAGCCGCGCCATCGCGACCGGCGGCTCGTTGTATCCGGACCACGTCGTGTTTCTCGGCCCGGGCCTGCCGACGATCGAGAGCGCCGGCGGCCTCGCCACGCTGCTCGCACGGGCGGACGCGAGCCGCCTGCCCGCGCCCGTCGCGGCCCTCGCGCCGGGTCTCGGCGCCCTCATCCGCAGCGACGCCAGCCCGGGCGCCGAGGCCATGCTGAGCTGCCTCGCGCTCGTGACCAGCCGCCTGCCGTTATCGGCCGATATCGGCTATCTCTCGTCTCAGCACGAGCAGTTGCTGCTCAACTGGGACGCCGAACGCTACCGGCAGCAGCTGACGGCAAGCCGCCAGCCGTCGAATTGAAGCGGCGACGGATCAGGCGATCGCATCGCTCGAGACCGGCGGGGACGGCGCCCTCGCCCCAACCAGTTCGTGAAGCGCATCTCCGACCTGATCGATGACTTCGCCCCAATCGCGCCTTTCGCGCTGACGGAACAGGCGCATGCGCGGATACCAGACGCTGTCGTCCCGATCGAGCAGCCAGCGATAGTCCGGCGTGTACGACAGAAGCGTCCAGGTCGGACAGCCAAGCGCGCCGGAGAGATGAGCGACACTGGTATCGACCGTGATCACGAGATCCAGACATGAGATCAGCGCGGCGGTATCGGCGAAATCGGCAAGTTGACCCGTCAGGTCCACGATCCCGCTCGTCTCCTGGAGAACGGCCTTGTCTTCGGCCTTGGGCTCCTTCTGCAGGCTGACAAACGCCGCATCCGCGCCGAGCAGGCGGGACAACGTGCGCAACGGGATGGAGCGATTGTGGTCGTCGAGATGATTGGGGTTGCCTGACCAGACCAGGCCGACGCGCAATTTCTCGGGCGTGCCAAGGCGCTCCTGCCAGAGTTGGATCCGATCCGGATCAGGCGCCTGCAAATAGGACACCGGCGCTGGAATCGTGGCCAGTGTCGTCCGAAAGGCAAACGGCAGGCTCATGATCGGACAATGGACATCCACCCCCGCAAGGTCGGCGGCCTCCGAGACCGGAATACATTGCGAAATGCCTGGCATGTTCGACAACAGTGGAAGCAACGGCTTTTGAACGGCAAGGATGACGCGCGCGCCCAACGCTGCGACCATCGGCACGTAGCGGACAAACTGGATCGTATCGCCCAGTCCTTCATCGGCGGCGATGACGATGGTTTGTCCCGCGATGCCATCCTGGCCGAGCCACATGGGTCGCCGGAAGCGCGGATAAGAGCTCGGCAGGCTCCAACGGGCCTCCCGGCCAGACCAGCCCGCGTCGAGATTTCCCAACAACAGGTTCAAATGAGCCGTTCCAAGATCGGCCAGCGCGTCTCTCGGATCGGCCCCCTTCAACTGCCTGTAGATCTCGAACGCCTCGTCGAACCGACGGAGCTTCGTCAGCACGGAGGCCTTGTCGTGCAGCGCATCCCTTGAACCCGGCTGCAGAGCCAGGGCTCGCTCGAACCATTCCAACGCGTCCTCGTCTCGGCACATCGTCCGCAACACGATGCCGGTCTTGACGCAGATGTCGGAGTTTTCCGGTTCGATGGCGTGAGCTCGCTGGCAGATCGTCAGGGCCTCGTCGAAGCGCTTCAAGCCGTTCAGAAGCGCGCCACGCATCAAGAGTGTCGGGACATGGTTGGGCCGCAAGACGTCGCTCAGATCGAGATAGGTAAGCGCGTCGTCGATCCGCCCCAGCCGTTGAAGCGTGATGCCGCACTGGTTGGCGGCATCCCAATGCCTGGAATTCAGCTCCAGCACACGTTGGAAGCTCGACACGGCGTCGGCGAGCTGCTGCAGGTTGACGAGGGCATTCCCCCTCAGCATCCACAGATCGGCGCTTTCGAGACCGAGCGCCGTCGCCTTGTCGACGACCTTCAGCACCTCATCCGAGCGTCCCAAGACCTGCAGCACCGTGCCAAGACTCAGGAAGTACTGCGGCTGAACATCCTGCTGGAGCGCGCGGGATACCCACTGCAATGCAGCTTCATACTGCTGCCCCTGCAGGGCAAGGATGCCCAGCAAGTTGAGGGTCGGCGCATGCCCTCCGTCGATCGCAAGCGCCATATGGCAACACCGTTCGGCATCCGCATGTCGGCCATCGGCGACATCGCGCAAAGCAGCGTCATAGAAGAGCGCGGCACCATCGGGCTTGACAGGTTGGAGCTTCACTTTAGCGGGTGAAGCTCGGCGCTCGCGACGGTTCATTGCTGCATATGGTCCAGGTTGCGTCGTTAAAGTAGTTGATTCTCATTCAGGCTGACAGCCGCAATTCTATCTCCGGCTGTGGTGAGGGCCGCTCCGATTCTGGCTGCATTCCCTAGCATAAGAGCGCGGAAGACAACGATCCGATGACCACTTCGTGGAAGTCAAATTCAGCGCAACCATCGCGGGCACGATCAAATCGGCGTGCAGGACAAGGGTGAGGACTTCTTCGGTGGTTACGCCTATATGAGGTCGGGCCATCCGCCCGACCCTCGAGATCATCATCAGCGAAACGCCGGCGCATCTGCGCAAGTTTCACGATCCGGACTCGGGCCTGGCGCTGATCCGGCCGGATGCCTGACATGGGCCGTCGGACAGCTCGGGCTCGTCGCTGGACACGGCCATCCGCACACAGATCGGAAACGGACTGGAAAGGAGGGAGAGGTTGGATGGTGCGCTCGGAGAGGGAGAACACGTGCGTTCGTTCAGTGGCTGAAGCACGACCGCCTTTCCGCACACCGGCCGGACGCCGATTTCTGATCCAATCTTTCGCCGGCAGCGCTATGGCGCTTCATGCCCACGCGTGAGACCGCTCTCCCGGCGGTAACAGAGATGGAGTCTGTCCCACACCTTCATCATCGCATGGACCAGTTGGTCCATGAGCGCGTCGTCGTGATAGGGCGTCGGGGTAAGACGCAGGCGTTCCAGTCCTCGCCGGACAGTGGGGTAATTGATCGGCTGGATGTAGATGCCATGCTCCGACATCAGCAGGTCCGAAGCCGCCCTGCACTTCTCGGGATCGCCGACATGCACCGGCACGATATGGCTCTCGCTCGGCATCACCGGCAGGTCTGCTGCCGTCAGGACCGACTTTAATCGCGCTGCGCGATCCTGATGCCGGACGCGCTCCGCTGTCGAGGCTTTCAGATGCCGGATTGCAGCGGTCGCGGCTGCGCAGACCGGAGGCGGCAATGCCGTCGTGAAGATGAAACCGGGGGCGTAGGAGCGCACCGCATCGATCAGGTTCGCCCCAGCCGCAAGATAGCCGCCGAGACAGCCATAGGCCTTTGCCAGCGTACCCTCAACAATGTCGATCCTTTCCATGACCCCGTCGCGCTCAGCTATGCCGCCGCCGCGCGGGCCATACATCCCGACCGCGTGCACCTCGTCGACATAGGTCAGAGCGCCGTAGCGCTCGGCCAAGTCACAAATTCGATGCAGAGGCGCGACATCCCCGTCCATCGAGTACAGGCTCTCGCACACGATGAGCTTGGGCCTTTCGGGATCTGCCGCCCGCAGCAGCCGTTCGAGATGCTCAGGATCATTGTGCTGCCAGATCTGCTTCTCAGCACCGGCCTTGCGAACCCCCTCGATCATGGAGTTGTGGTTCAGCTCGTCGGAAAGCAGCAAACACCCAGGCAGCAGCTTGGCGATCGTCGATATCCCCGCCTCGTTGGAGACGTAGCCGGAGGTAAACACCAGCGCGGCTTCCTTGCCGTGGAGATCAGCCAGCTCCTGCTCGAGGGCGACGAGCGGATGGTTCGTTCCCGCGATGTTACGGGTGCCGCCCGCGCCTGTGCCCATGCGCGCTGCGGCATCGATCATGGCTCCTATGACATTCGGGTGCTGGCTCATGCCCAGATAGTCGTTGGAGCACCAGATCACGACCTCACGCTTGCCTTCCTCCGAATGCCAGATCGCATACGGATAGCGCCCCGCCAGGCGTTCGAGGTCCGCAAAGACACGGTAGCGCCGTTCCTGATGCAGTCGATCCAATGCACCGCGGAACATCGCGTCATATTCAGGGAGAAGGCCGAACGGCCGCATCTGGTAGTTCATGATTGGACGACTCCAGCAGACTATCTTGCCCGATTGAACTGGTAGGAGCCCTGGAGAAACACGCCATAACGCTCCGTCGTATATCGCAGCACCTGATTGAACGAATCGACCGCATTGGTGCTGAGATGCCACCAGCGCCCACCGATGCCGATGCGGAAATTGTCGGTCAACTGGTAGTTCAGCACGGTCTCGGCCTGGAATCCGGATCCTTGTCCCGAGGCGGGATCGCGCCCGAAGGTGAAATAGTGCGTGTCGATCGCATTCTGCGAAGTCCAGACATAGGCGGCCTCCGCCTGCCAGCTCAGCCGGTCCGACAGCCGCGTGTCGAGTGAGACACCGGCCCGTCCGCTATGCCAGCGATCCTGCTCGGTCACAACCTTCACGCCTGCCCCAAGCGCCGGACTGCAGATCGTCGGATTGCCACCCACCTGGGTGCAGCCCCGCGCGTCGACCGTTTCTGTCCAATATTGATAGCCGACGAAGGCGCCGAGCCGGAAGCGGTCCGTCTCCAGCAGGTTGAAACCGACATCGAGATTTGCGTATTGCAGCCGCCCGCCCACGCTGCTGACGGTCTTGGACGACGGATTGACGAAGGGCGCAAAGTCCTCGTCGACGAGCGTGCCCGAGCTGATCTTGCCCGCTCCGAAATAGCCCTTCAGAAACATGTTGGTGAACGGGCCGTCGAGCGCATCGACCCTGAAGAACATCTCGCCGCTGTGCCCGGTCATGCCGCCATAGGCGAGCCGGGAGACCTGAAGCGTCGCAGCCTGATCGGCGAAATAGCGGTATCGATTCTGCCCGGAGCTGAACCAGTAGCGCACTCCGGTCTCCAGCATGTAGGACGGCAGGATCGACGCGCGCGACCGCAGCGGCATATCGCCCGAGCCCGCCCCCTGGCCGCCCTGCAGCGCCGCAGGCCTGGCCCAGGCGCAACTGACAATCGAGGCGTTGCACTTCGTGACACCGTCGGCGTTGAAATCGCGCCGCAACGTGACCGTCGCGAACAAGTCCTTGGTCGTCGTCTTGACGTTGGCCAGCGTGCTGTCGACGAACCGGTAGCCGATCTCCGTTTCCAGGCTGATCTCCTTCGACCAGAGATAGCTGACCAGCAGCGACGGCAGAATCGTGTACTCCTTCAAGTCGGTCTTCGTCCCGGACCTGTACCCCGCCCGCAGCCGCGGGCTGATGGCGAGATCGGGCGTGATCGGATAGCGCGTGGCGAGATCGAGCACGTAGAACTTCGAATCCGCCAGGCTCGCGTACCGCAGCGCGCCCATGAACAGATCGCCCGGCTTGATGATGCCGTTCCCGGTCAGTTGAGCCGACAGATAATATTCGAGGCCGCTCGCCGGCGTGCCGTCGACGCCCCCGGAGGGCAGCGTGCCGGTCAGATTGGTCACCGTGGCATCGGCCGCGACCTGCCAGGTCTCGTTCAGGGGCCGCGAATAGCTCACCATCGCCGACTGGAACGTCGGCGTGCGGTCGATCGCGAGCTGCCTGATCTCGCCGGCCGTATTGAACTTCATCATGTCGTAGAGCGTGAGGAACGGCTGCCCCTGCAGCGCATTCCACGTCGAGAGAAATGGCACCCTTCGATAATCGAACGAGGCGTTGACGACCGACTTGTCCTCGAACGTATAGGTTCCCGAGAACACGGCGGCATTGAGCGCGCGGAAATGCGTGTCGTAGTCGATCAGGCCGAGCAGCGACTTGTTGGTGTCGAAATAGCGGAATTCGGCTCCGATGGCCTGGCGGTCGACGATGTTGCGGTCGTATTGCGTGATCAGATAGACCGTGGTCTCGAGGCCGCCGAGGATCTTGCCGAAATCGATGCTCGCGCCATAGAGCGTCTTGCCATCCTTGAACGGTGCGTCGAAACGGCTCCAGTTCGGCGAGCCCGCGAGCACGTTCAGGCGCAGCCCGGGGCTCTTCTGCCAGCTCAGCACCGCGCCGTCGAAGCGGCCGATCACGCCGCCTGTGTTGCGGGACTGCCGTCCGACGCGCAGCGTCACGTCGGCCTCCTTCAGCGTGTAGTCAACCTGGGCGGTCGAGACGCCGTATTTGTCGTTTCCGGTATCGAACTGGCGCTCATGGGTGAACGCCAGCCTGAACTTGGTCCTGATGCGATCGTTGTCGGCGGTGCCGAGAAAGTCGAAATTGGTCAGCAGCGTGTTCTGATGCACCCGGTGCGCGTCGGGATCCGCATTCGGGTTCGGCGCAATCGCCCTGTCCTTGACGGCGCTGGTCGTGTCGTTCGTGATGAAGGTGGTCGAGAGGCTGCCCGACATCGACCAGCGGGTGTCGCCGTTCGGCCCTGCCGCCTTGGTCGGCATGCCTGTCCCCATGTCTCCGCCCTCGGGCGTGACAGAAGACATGTCGCGCGGCCGCGCCGGTGCACTGCTGGTCGCGGTGAGAAGCGCAGCGAGCCGCTGCCTCACCCGCTCGGCGCCCTCGCCGCTCGGATAGCGGCGCAGATAGTCTTCATACTCCGCCTGCGCGGCAGCGGTCTGGCCGGCCTTCTGCCGCGCCACGCCGAGCAGCTCCTGCGCCTCGGCGCTCGAGCCGTTCTCGGGGAGTTTCAGCACCTTTCGCAGGAGATCGATCGCGGCGCTGAAATTGCCTTTCTTGATCGACGCGCGAGCCTCGTCCATCGAGGCCTCCGCAAACCGGATGTCCGCCGCGGACGCCTGCTGCATCGTGCGATTGTCGTTGCGGACCGACGCCGCCGCGCCGGGGATCGCAACCGGTTTCGGCGCATCCGGAGCGGCTACGCTCGGCACCAGGGCTTTCACCTTGCACGCCGACACCGGGCCCTTTCGGGCCACCACGATCGCCACCTGCTCGAAGCTGCCGGATTGGACGATCTGATAGGTGAACTCGCCGGCAAACTGGACGACGAGGATTGGTCCTCTGTTCTGATCGAGCGTCAGATAGACGTCCTGGATGCCGGAGCCCTGGGCGTTGTCGACACGCACGCCTTCGCGCCTGACCAGGCGGCGCGCCATGATTGCGTCCCGATCGACCAATTGCAGCGAGACGCTGAGCTGGCTGCCCTGGTCGAGCGGGAAATGCCCGGTGTAGCGGACACGAACGTGAAAGTTGACCCGCAGAAGGCTGCAGTTTCCGATCGTCGTGGCAGTTGCATTGGCGACGAACTGATCGATGACCGGCTGGGCCGGTGCAACGCCAAAGGCTCCGTCGAGCAGGATTGCGAGCAGGCCGGCCAGCAGACTGATCAGCCATCCCGCCGACCTCGCCGCCGCTGCTTGTCCGAAGCAGCCGCGCATCACCAGCCGCCTCCATTGACCCGGTGCTGCCGCTGGCGGCGGGTGATGATGGTGGTTTGCGATTTGTCAGCATAGATATGGCATGCGCCGGTGCAGTCCTTGAGCTCGGCGACGGTGTAGTCCATCGGCGCCGGCTTCACGAGCTTGGCGTGCTGCTGCGGGCGGAAATCACTGGCGTGGCAGGCGGCGCAGTCGGGCTTGTAGGCCGCGAACTTGAACACGACGGCTTGCGAATTGCCGCTGTGGCAGGCGGTGCAGCCAATGGCCGCGCTATGGTTCGGATAGCTTGCCGACATATGCCGGTAATTGACCGAGCTCCAGCTCACCGTCCGGTGGCAGCTCTCGCAGGGGACGTTGGTCACGAAGTGCTTCGGCGACTTGCCGGTGGCATTGGAGCCGTTGTGACAGCTGGCGCACGGCGCAGTCAGGCTGGTGTGATCCATCCGCGCGCCCGAGAACGACACGGTGTTCTTGTGGCAGCTCTCGCATGGCGCGCTGGTCGCGACGTGCTTCTGCGGCTTGCCGGTCGCGGCCATGCCGTTGTGACAGCTCGCGCAGGCCGCCATCGTGCCGGTGTGGCTGAACCGGGCGCCGCTGAACGTCGTCGTGCTCTTGTGGCAGGT
>NZ_JAUETR010000005.1 GCF_032484785.1 Bradyrhizobium sp. SZCCHNS1050
TGTGGTGACTGCCGCCTGCTTTTTTTCTGCAGGCGGGCCGCAGGGCGTCAACCGGCGCCCGGCCTTCCCCATAGGCGTTAAGTTTATGCTTGAGTGTTGGAATCCGCCGTGATTCGAACAGGGGATGGCAGACGAATCGCTCCTGAACGAGGACTGGACGAGAGTGGTTGCGCAGCTGGGCGGGGCTGCGCAGCTCGAGAAAACTGCGCGCCAGACGAAGGCCTTCGCGCGTCGGCGGCAGATTCCAGATGCGGTGACGTTACTTCGGCTGATGCTGGCCTATTGTTTGGGTGAAAGAGGGCTGAGATCGACAGCCGCATGGGCGGCTTCTGTTGGCCTTGCCGACCTCACCAGCGTGGCGTTGTTCTATCGGCTGCGTCAATGTGGTGATTGGTTTGCGGTGCTGGTGGAGGGCTTGCTCGCTGCGGCAGCTCCGAAGGCGAGCCAAGGCCGCCTGATCCGCATCATCGATGCGACGACAGTGCCTCAGGCGGGACCGGCTGCGCGCAAGAACAGTGAGCTTTGGCGCGTTCATAGCGCATTTGATCTGCCCTATGAGCGCTTTGGTCACTTCGAGCTGACAGATCAGCAAGAGGGCGAAACGTTTGACCGGATACCAGTGGTCAAGAACGAGATCCGCATTGCTGACCGCGCTTATCTGCAACCTGACCGCATTGCGGCCGTCCGCGAAGCCGGGGCCGACGTTTTGATCCGAGCGGGCTGGAAGAACGCACGTTGGCTTGACGCCAAAGGCCTTCCGTTCGATCTGATGGCCCAATTGCGTGCCGCGAAGGCGCGCGGACTGGTCGATCGGGAGATTTGGATCAAGCGCAAGGGCGGCGCGCCTCTGGCTATGCGTCTGGTCGCAATCAAGAAGCCCACCGGTGCGGCTGCTGCTTCTCGGCGTAAAGCCCGGCAAGACGCAAAAGATGAAAACCGCATCATCTCCAAAGAAACTTTGGAGGCTGCGGATTGGGTCATTCTGATCACGTCGCTCGCGCGGGACGAGTTCTCCACCAAAGATGTGCTTGCGCTCTATCGATTGCGATGGCGGATCGAGCTTGGGTTCAAGCGACTGAAGAGTCTGATTGGCCTCAAGACGCCGCCAGGAACCGATCCGCGCTCTGCCAAGCCCTACCTGCTGGCCCACCTCCTGATCATCCTGTTGCTCGAGCCGCTTGCCAGCGACTTCGAGGACTCTCCCCACTGGACGCAGGCCGCTTAACGACGCCTGGCGCTTGGCGGGTCCTGCAGCAGCTCGTTGCATCCTTGCTGCAAGCAATCATTCCACAACCAACCATCCGTTGCTTGCGCCGCAGAAAACGCGCGTTGGGGCGCCACCTTCGCGAGCCTCCTCGAAAACGCAAGTATCAATCGATGCTCGCGCTACCTTAACGCCTATGCGGTCTTCCCTGCGCCTCTTCTTCAAGGAGAAGAGGGGGCCATCGAGCAAAGCTCGGGCGCAAGCCGCCGCGAGATCGCGGGCGAGATCGCCGCACGGATCGACGCTGCGGTCCGCGCGGGCCATCTGCCGGCGCAGGACACCGCACTCGCCGCCACCGCGCTGCTGGGGGCGCTGCATGAATCGCTGGTCGGTCCGCTCGCACCGGAAAATATCGAAGACCCTGCAAAACTGCGCGACGCCGTGCAGACCGTGACGCTGCTCGCGCTCCGCGCCGTCGGTGTCATGGACGCCCGCGCGCGCGGCCTCGTCGTGCAGCAGACGGTGCTGCCGGCGAAGGCGCTGGTGGGCGCTTAGAGCATGATCCGGACCCGAAGGGCCGCGTTAGCGCAAAGTGTGAAGCGGTTTTCCCTCGCGACAAACGCGGAACGCGTTTGCGCGGAGATCATGCTCAAACAATAACCTAAAGCGCGATGACCATTCATCCAATCTCATCGCGCTTTTAGCCACGGAACCGCGCCGAGCCTGATC
>NZ_JAUETR010000006.1 GCF_032484785.1 Bradyrhizobium sp. SZCCHNS1050
ACGGCGCGCTGGTCGCGACGTGCTTCTGCGGCTTGCCCGTCGCGGCCATGCCGTTGTGGCAGCTCGCGCAGGCCGCCATCGTGCCGGTGTGGCTGAACCGGGCGCCGCTGAACGTCGTCGTGCTCTTGTGGCAGGTCTCGCACGGCGCGCTGGTCGCGACGTGCTTCTGCGGCTTGCCCGTCGCGGCCATGCCGTTGTGGCAGCTCGCGCAGGCCGCCGTCGTGCCGGTGTGGCTGAACCGGGCGCCGCTGAACGTCGTCGTGCTCTTGTGACAGGTCTCACACGGCGCAGTGGTTGCGACGTGCTTCGGCGGCTTGCCGGTCGCGGCCATGCCGGTGTGACAGCTCGCGCAGGCCGCCGTCGTTCCAGTATGGCTGAACCGGGCGCCGCTGAACGTCGTCGTGCTCTTGTGACAGGTCTCACATGGCGCAGCGGTTGCGACGTGCTTCGGCGGCTTGCCAGGCGCGGTCATTCCGTTATGGCAGGATGCGCATGGCCCTTGCGCCGTCATGTGATTGAATCTGGAGCCGGCCTCCGTGGTGCTCGATCCGGCAAGTCCTGCCCTTGGATTGAACGTCGGCAGCAGCGACGGAAGCCGACCGGCATTCTTTGCTTCCGGCGAGTCGCTACCAGTATCGGTCGGGGGCAAGAGCCTGCCGCGGGGATCGTTCGGCGAGAGTGGTGATGTCGCGGATGTCATTCGGGACGGCGTGCTCAACGGTTGCGGCACGGACGTCGTCGCGCCGCCAGCTTTGACCGAACTGTCGGGCTTGGAGGAACCGGACGAACTGGCGGAGGCCCCTGCTTCGGACCCCGCTGTCGGGGCCGTCGACGTCGCAGCCGTGTTCGCCAGCGGCTTGCTGCTGAACAGGAGCGTCGAACTGGATGGCGCAGCGGGCTTGGCGGCAGCGCCGGCCGCAGCAGCGGCCTGAGATGCAGCCGGTGCGGCGCTCGTACCGGGTGCTGCATCGGGATTCGTTGCTGCCGTCATCGTCCGGTTGGCGGTCGAGGCCGGCGTCACCGCCTTGACGGCCGGGGCCTGAGCCGGAACCACCGACCGCGCCGTCGTGGAGCAGCCTGCTGCCGGCTTCTGCGGGTCGTCGTCCCAGGTGGAGAAGTTGGCGGCGGCGCGCACGTGGCAGCATCCGCAATCCTGCGTCTTGGCGCTGTGATCCGGCCCCTGCGCACCTCTGCGGCCCTGGCTGCGATACGAGCCGTTGTGACAGCTGTCGCAGCGCGTGGCATGCACGGCAGCATGGCTCATCGTGTAGGTCGCGAAGCTCGCCGCCGTGTTGCTGTGGCAGTTTGAGCACTGCACGCCCGTCACCGGAATATGCGGCGGGGTGGTCAGGCCTTTCGCGCTCGAACCATTGTGGCAGGCGGAGCAATTGGTGTTGGCCGCAGAGTGGGTGAACGCCGCGCCGCCCCAGCTCACATATCCGCCGCTGGCCGCCTTGCTGTGACAGCTGACGCAGTCGGCGCCACCGGTGGCGACGTGGTTCGGGTACGACGCCGTGCCCATGGCGCCCTTGGTGCCCTGGCCGGTGAAGGAGCCGTTGTGGCAGCTGTCGCAGCGCGCCGTCGCCACCGCGGCATGGTTCATGGTGTAGGTCGCGAAGCTCGCCGCGGTGTTGCTGTGGCAGTTCGAGCACTGCAGCGTCCCGGTCGGGATGTGCGGCGGTGTGGTCATGCCCTGCGCGGTCTTGCCGTTGTGGCAGGTCGCACAATTGGTGTCGGTCGCCGCGTGCTTGAACGCCGCGCCGCCCCAGCTGGTGAAGCCGCCCGAGGCCGCCTTGGCGTGACAGCTGACGCAGTCGGC